>JAYVSA010000162.1:0-3763 GCA_043775765.1 Breznakibacter sp.
AAGCGTGAAACCCCACAGCACACGGTGTGGAGCTTGCGGGAACACGGTGTGCGAGGAGTTGAAGCGGCGAACCGACAGCAAGCGCGAAGTATAGGTGGATTGAAAGATTGGAGACCGATGTTGAAAGTGGCTTGAGATGCGCTTGGTGGCACCTCCAAAATTAAACCCAGATTACGCAATAGAAATCTATTACGAGGCTATCTTACTTCAAAATAAGGCACTTACTCTATTTTTTGACCTCGCAGTAGTTCACTATTACTTCGTCCAAAAAATATCCGTGAGCACCTTATTTTATTGTAATCTAACCTCTCATAACGAAGTCTATTGCGTAATCTGGGTTAAATACATGGAAATTGGCGGAAACAAAAAAGGCAACCTCACTGCGAGATTGCCTTTTGTATGTGGTTGATGTTGCGTTAGTTTTGATATGTTTTTTCGCGTTCGTTGGCTTGTTTGCGCCATTGAGGAAGTACGGTTTCGTTGAATTTGTTCTTCTTTTCACGCTCCTTGGGTATGTCGAGGCCAATGAGTTCTTGTGCCTTGGTTTTGGTGCTGATGTCGGGGTATGGAACCTCTTGGTTATAGCCCAGTGTTGCCAAAAGGCGGGCTAGGTTAATGCGGGCATTTTGTGCTTTTTCGATGCCAGCGGCGATGAGGCGACTGATTTCTACGGGCGAGTGGAATGAGTTTCCGTGACCTGCGGCCGAGAAATCCCAGCGCCATTGTGCGTGACGAATATCTTGCAAAATGGTGTCCATTTGTGTTGGCGTAGCGCCTTTATCCCAAGCCATTTTTGCTTCGTAGTGGGCGCGCACCAGAAGTTTCTCGAGTTCGTTGCGGTTTTCAATAACTTTGTCTTGGCGACTAATAACATCGGCCACTAAGCGGGTGGTCTCTTCGCGGTGACACACTTGGCACGAGTTGGCTACGTTGTTGAGTGGCGATTGTATGTGGTGATCGGTGAATTTTTGACCGCCTTCGCTTTTATATGGCATGTGACAATCGGCACAAGAAACGCCTCGTTGAGCGTGAATACCTGTTTTATATACCTCGTAATCGGGGTGTTGCGCCTTAAGCATGGGCGCTTTTGAGATGGCGTGTGTCCAGTCTGAAAATTTAGCTTTATCGTAATAAGCTTCAATTTCATCGGCAGATTGGCCATTATCCCAAGGGAATGTGAGGTAGGCCACGCCTTCAATTTTATGTTTGTCGAAATAATACTCTACGTGACATTGAGCGCAAACCAATGAGCGCATCTCTTGGTGGGAGGCTTTGGTGATGTCTTTTCCTTGGCGCTCAAAGGCTTCAATAAGTGCAGGGCGAGAGATGTGTAGGTTCATGGTTTTAGCATCGTGACAGTCGCCACAGCCAATGTGGTTTACCACTTCGCTCCCTTTGGTTTCCCATGTGCCATTGTAGAATTCTACAATGCCATTTTTATTCATTAGGCGCGGTACGTCGGGGCTTTTGCAGGTCCAACAGGTATTTGGTTGCGGACTTTTATTGCCATCCATGGGCGACCCTGTACGAAGTGTTTTTTGAATATCTTCGATGGCATAGGCGTGTCCACGGCCTTGTTTATAATCTTTAGAAAAGCCATAACCTGCCCACAGAATTACTAGGCGAGGGTCTTCTGCAAGCATGTCGATGGTGGCGTTACCGTTGTATTTACTGCGGAAGGTGGTGTCGAGCGTTTGCATATACGACTGGTATTCGCGCGGATAGTTTTGTCCCCACACTTCGTTTCGCGGTTCGAACTGGCCATATTTAACCTGAGGGGTATAAACAAATTCGGCCTCGGTGCGACGCTCAATAATAGAGGTTGCTAGCACTCCCAAAAGGAAGATGAGCACGGCACCACCTGCAAAAACGCTCCATTTATAAATGGGCTTGTCGTTAATTTTGTTGAAGAATGATTTCATATTGTTTTTTGTTTGTAGTGGCAACCCTTGTGGTTGCTCAATTGTTAAACGATTTTTTATTTTTATTTAAATAGATGCCATTTTGGACAACCACGAGGGATTTGACTCTATTTTGGACAACCACGAGGGTTGCCCCTACTGTTTTTTTAACCATTCGGGCACAGGACTTTCGGGCAAGGGCACGCGCGCATTGGGCACACTTGAAAGGCTATTTACCCGTCCGTGCGGTGTTTCGCGGTGGCACTCCCAACAGTTACGGTCGGTTTTGGAGTGTATTTCAAAATTGGTTTGGCTCATTAGTTTGGAGTCGGTTAAGAGCGCACCATGACATCGAATGCAGTTCTCTTTTACCACTTCTTGTCCTGCCTCGTGTATGAAAATAACTTGCGGTTCCATGTGCAACGTGAACATGGTGGCATGGCGTGCTCCATCTTTAGCCTTAAAGAAATATTTACGAAACACATTGTCGTGCGGCACGTGGCAGTCGTTACAATTGGCTCTCTCGCGGTGCGAACTGTGGTTCCAAGTGGCGTATTGTGGTGCCATAATGTGGCAGTTTACGCACGCTTTGGGATCGTCTGATAGATAGGACCATGCTTTTGAAATGTAAAAATTGAAAGCAAACAAACCTATTAACAAACCACCCATGGCATAGAGCCAAATTGGGATTAGCAGTTTTGGTTTTTTAGTAGTGTTTTCATCCATAGTTATGATGTTTTTGTTGTTTCAACTATTTGTCTGTGCTAATTGTGTGATATATTGTTTGTTATCTTTTTTAAAGATAGTTAAAAATTGTTTAAAATGAAATCAAATACGTGCCAATGCCAAGCTACAGGCGTGCAAAGAAACGGCCATGAATATAAAAAGCCGTCTCGCATTTTTGGGTGAGAGATTGAGAAATTTGTAGCGAAGCGATTGGTTATGGCACGAAGCCAAACAATCGCCACATAGCGTACAGGTAATGCCTGGCTTTTTAGCTAAGATATTCTCGCCATTTAGAGCATCGTATTTGCACGATGTTTTGCACACCATACAACTGGTGCAAGACGAGGCTATTACAACTCTAAACGGATTTATCTTTCCTATTAAATGGGTGAGGGTACCTAGTGGACAAAATACGGTGCAATGAAACATTTTACCTTCTCGCCGTGAGAAATAGAGCATTGATGCAATGCCCAAAACACCGATTGTTGCGCCAACGGCAACGGCTATTTCCCAGCTTATGTTAAACCATCTGAACAAAAAAGCACCAACTACCAAAAGAGGTAAAAAGGTGTATTTAAAATATTTGAAATTTTGGAATGTCTTCTTGCTTGTTTTTCCTCTCGATGCTATGCCGTCTAACGCCCCAAAGTAGCAGTAATGGCTACACCACGCCGAGCCCGATAGCAAGATGGTGGATAGAAATAGAATGGTCATTACCGAAAATTGCCAGCGGTAAATAGGGCCAGCAATAATGATGGCGGGTATGGGCAGATGCAGTTTTCCCGTCATTAAGAACTGATTGTTTAGGGTTAGTCCGAGCACGAGTTGGGTAAAAAACACCACCGAAAAGAGTGTCCAAAGCCTGTTTCGCCAAAGAGCAATTTTCTTATCGTTGGATAGTTGATGAGCGATAAAAGCCCCATAACAGGCAACGGCTAAAATTTCAATCCATCCCGAACCTGGTAAAAATCTATCAGCCAACAGCATAGGGTGGGGCGCTTTGAGTTTTGTGAACGTGAGCAGGAGAGAGACCATCGTAAACACAGAACCCATCAACCAAAGATTGTCTTTGATTGATGGTGTTGTGGTGATTGGCTTTACGGATGCGTAATGAATGGCCATAATGTTTTGTTTTA
>JAYVSA010000163.1:0-4569 GCA_043775765.1 Breznakibacter sp.
GATGTAAAAGCCTCAGTTTTGCGACCAGAGAAAGAGTTAAAAGCCTTTCAAAAGGTGGAGTTAAATCCAAACGAGGTTAAGACAGTGACTCTTAAATTACCTATTTCATCTCTTGCCTTTTACGATGAGGTGTTGAAAGATTGGAATAATGAGGCTGGAAAATATAAATTGCTTATTGGCACTTCCTCCAAACAAATAAGTAAGGAGATAGATTTTACGGTTTTAAAATAAGAATTTAAACGCAACTTCTCTGAATAAATAACCCCACGTTACTAGGTTAAAACCTACAAACGTGGGGTTATTTGTTGTTATCGTAAAGCTACAAGAAGTTAGCTAACGTCATTAGCAAAATTGGTCTATATATCGCCTCAATATATCTCGTATCGAATCGCTACTTATCTCATCAAAGTCAATCTCATCAGGTTTAACAAATCGATAGCCACTAATGTCATCATTTGCCTCAATACCATTAAAATCAGTCACCTTGCAAATAAACGCCAAGTCTGTGGTGTACACCGAAAAACCCTTAAAAACATACTCATTCGGGAAGGAGACTAAATAACGCATTTCCGCAATGTCGAGATTCAATTCTTCCTTTATTTCGCGTCTCACAGCTTCTTCGGCACTCTCCATCGGGTCAACAAATCCACCCGGCAAATCGAGTTTCCCTTTTTGTGGTTCAAAGGCGCGTATTGTGAGCAGAATTTCGCCTTGACTATTTATTATGACAGATGCCACGGCACTCGAAGAGTTGATATAATAGTTAAACCCACACTCTTCGCATAGAAACGACTTGCCACCATCGTAAACAAACCGCCCACTGCCACACTTCGGGCAAAACTTCAAAACCTCTCCCGGACGACTCCCCATTATATAAGAGCCTTAATAACCACTTTGCGTACTTTTTTCGACTCCTTTATGCAGTTGCTTGGTGCATGTAAGTCATCGGGAAAGAAAACAGCCACCGATCCTTTTGTCGCCACTAAAGTAGAATAGCCCGATACCTTTGGGAAATAAATGTCTCTATCTTCTTGGTACTCATTGTCGTGTGTTATTTTGTCGAGCCCAGTAATGTGCATCAACTCCTCACCTTCAACCACGTGCTGAATGTCAGTGTACTTTTGGTGACCTTCAAAAATAGGCTTCAATATATCTTTGGTCATGTATTGTTCAAAAATGGCAAATAAATTATCGCCATCAATCTGAACCACCTCCTTTTTTGCATCGCCCATTGCCTCAAACTTTGCCTTTAAATCGGTACTTTTCAAAAATTGCAACCCCTTTTGCAGACGTTCAATATTTGGCAACTGTTTTTCTATCGCATCTATATTTCCAAAAATAGCCATATCTATAAAAATTAAGAGAGACACAACCCGTATCTCTCTTATAAATTTAATATTTTTTTCCTTTACTCAAAAATGCCGACATCTTTTTTGGTAGAGGCACATCATATTTCATACGTTTTCCTTTAACTGGATGGTCGAACTCCAATATTTTGGCGTGTAGCGCAATCCTACCTATCGGATTGGTCTTAGCGCCATACTTCTTGTCGCCCACAATAGGATGCCCCATATCTTTCATGTGCACACGAATCTGATTCTTTCTCCCCGTTTCGAGATTCAACTCTACCAACGAAAAATTCTCAAATGTGCGTGCCACTTTGTAGTTAGTAACAGCCTCTTGACCATCTCCTGGCTTCAAACTCGAATAAACCACCATGGCCTTATTCTCATTTAGCCACGATGTTATTTTGCCCTCGTTGCGAGCCATAATACCCTCAACAATAGCGCAATACGTACGTTGCTGAATGGTGTTGTTCCAATCTTTTTGCAACAAAGCCTGCACTTTTTCACTCTTGGCAAACAACATCACGCCCGATGTCTCCCGATCTAATCGATGCACAATAAATATTAAGTTCTTAGGGTGTTGCTTCTTAACATGCTGACTAAGAATAGAATAAGCCGTTCTCACCTTCTCCTTGTCATTGGCCATCGTAAGCAAGCCCGCATCCTTATCAATTACCACAATATCCTCATCTTCAAACAAAATGCGCATGCCAAAAGTTTCCTCCACACGCTCAATTTTGCCCGTATTAATGGTCACTACCGACCCTTTCAATACAGGAAAATCAAACTTCGTGGTCAACTTCGTGTTCACCGCCACCTGTTTATTGGCCAAAAACGATTTCACCGTCGTCTTGCTTTTGTCGCTCATCTGCTCGTACAAAAACTCCAACAACAAGCAATCCTTAGTTGGTATAAACTTTAATATCTTCTTCGAAGCCAAACGCCTCGCTACAAAACCCTCTTTACGTTCCATTTTTAACTATTTACCCCACAAAAATAGTCAAACTTTTAAGTAACGCACCCTTAAAACCTCTTTTATTGGTAAACCGCTCTATTTCATTGCCTAATAAAATCTTTTGGAGGTGCCGGCAGGTGGCGTCTCTACTATACACTCCATTCATCACGGATTTTCAATTACGTAATACCTCACCACCTCCCGTCGGGCCGCCGCTCATAGTCCTCGCCACTGCTTTTGGCTTGCTCAGCAACCGCAAGCTTGGTTGCCAAGCGCGCCAAAACAGTGCCTGTGGGCTATTTCACTTTGTCCCTCACCCGTTCAATACTTGGTCTCAAGCCCGAAGTTAAACATCCCAAAACAAATCACGTCTCAGGTCATTTCAGCTTGTTTATTTAGTAGCAAGGATATTGGCAACCACGGCAGACATAGGCGTTGTAGCACGTCCAATTAACTTAGAGAGTTCGTGCGAGTCATCGAACAATGCACCATTTGAGGTACTAACATCCCAACCGGCAATAGCCAAGGCTAACTCTTCGGGCAAACCAAAGCTTTTTAAAATATCAGCATATTGCGCTTCGGGTAAGTTATTGTACTTAATGGTTTTTTCCGTTTGGTTCGAAAGCTCAGCTGCTAAGTCAGTCAACGTAAAAGCTGCGTCGCCCGCAAGTTCATAAATCTGCCCTTCATGACCCGCCTCTGTTAATACCGTTACCGCCGCCTCAGCATAATCAGCACGCGAAGCTGCCGAAATCCTTCCATCGACAGCACTGCCGATAACATCGTGGCCAGATGCCGCACTTTGTATTGCGCCCACATAATTTTCAATATACCAACCGTTGCGCAAAATAGTGTAAGTTACGCCAGATGCCTTTAGGGCAACTTCAGTAGCTAAGTGCTCTGAGGCTAAACTTAATGTCGATACATTGGCATGCAACAAACTCGTGTAGACAATTCGTTTTACACCAGCCTCCTTTGCTGCTTTAATAACGTTCGCGTGTTGCGCAGCGCGTTGCCCCATTTCGTTACCCGAAATAAGCAATAAACTATCCAATCCCTTTAGTGACGCCGTAAGATTCTCAGACTTGCTGTAATCAAATTCTCGCGCCTCAACGCCCAAACTTACCGCCTTCTCTGGGTTACGAACTAATGCCACAATGTTTGCGGCTCCTACCTTTTCTTTCAGTTTATCAACCACTATTTGACCCAACTGACCAGTTGCTCCTGTTACTCCAATTTTCATACTAATTCTTTTTTATAGTTATTATTTCACTTGTTTAAAGATGATATTTACATGTTATTCTATTCATATATAAACAATTCAATTACGGTTTTGACGTCGCTTGTTCTGTTAAATATTACAACATAAATATCCATCCAATTGCGCCATTAATTATTATTCCTACATTTGTTACGCAAAGTAACTAATAATAAATCACTGCTCTTACAGGTTACTTTTTAGTAACCTACAATAAAGTGGTAACCAATAAGTAACCATTATGGCTCAATTTTATGAATTAACCAATTGTCCTGTTACCGCCACTCTTGAACTGATCGGGGGTAAATGGAAAACCATTATTCTTTATGCCCTCACATCGGGCACAAGACGTTTTGGCGAGTTAGCGGTGCGTATTCCCGATATCTCCCGAAAAGTACTCACGCAACAACTCAAGGAGCTAGAGCGCGATGGCTTAATAAAGCGTCAGCAATTCAAAGAAATACCTCCGCGCGTTGAGTATTCACTTACCGATTTGGGCATCAGTCTTTCGCCCGTATTTGATCAAATGCAACTTTGGGGAGAGAACAATATTCTGGCTAAACGGGTAAACACCTCGGTTAAAGTGGTTGGTTCCGCAATGGTTGAAGCATAACACTTTAGTCAGTGGCAAGGAAAACATCGTAAAACGTTGCACCCACCACTCCTATATTAGAATATTATTTATTTGTAGCTACAATTAAATTTAAATGAACACAGAATGCATCCAACCCTCATAAATCATATTCGTCGATTTGTATCACTTAACGAAAGCGAAGTACACCTCTTGTGTAGCCATATCAAACCTCTCAATTTAAAAAAGAAAGAGAACCTACTTGCTCAAGGTCAGGTTTGTAAATCACTTTACTTTGTAGAGAAAGGTTGTCTGCGGATGTTCTTCATCAACAACAAAACAACCGAACAAATTATCCAATTTGCCCTCGACGGATGGTGGATTTCCGACTATTTTAGCTTTATGGACAATAAGCCATCGGAATACTTTATTCAATCCA
>JAYVSA010000164.1:0-4061 GCA_043775765.1 Breznakibacter sp.
GTGCAACGTTCAAACTATCAATTGGCATTTTAGAAGTAACTTGCATATTGAGCAGTTTCAGAAATATGGCCACAATCCGAACTATTTGCAAGGGGTGGCTTTTGATACCACAAGAATTAATTTTTCTACGGATATTAATGAGGTCATTGAGCAGTCGGATATTCTGATTGTTGCCATTCCATCGGCCTTTTTAAAAGATGCCATGACGCATCTTAACGTATCGCTCCAGAACAAAATTATTGTTTCGGCCATTAAAGGTTTGGTGCCCGATGAAAATTTGATTATTGGTAGCTACTTCCATACCATTCACAATGTCCCTTTCGAGAATATCTGCGTTATCTCAGGCCCTTGTCATGCCGAGGAAGTAGCGCTTGAAAAACTCTCATACCTAACCATATCGTGCCAAAACAGTACAACAGCCGATATGTTTGCGTCAAAGGTGGCTTCTTCTTTTATTAAAACAGTTATCTCCGACGATATTTATGGCACCGAGTATGCGGCTGTTTTGAAGAATATTATGGCCATCGCCTCAGGCATTTGCCATGGTTTAGGTTATGGCGATAATTTTCAGGCGGTACTTATTTCCAATGCCATTCAAGAGATTAAGGAATTTGTAGATACCGTGCATCCTATCACCCGCGATATTAAGAGTTCGGCTTATTTGGGCGATTTACTGGTTACGTGTTACTCGCAATTTAGTAGAAACCGTACCTTTGGTAACATGATTGGCAAAGGGTATTCGGTAAAATCGGCTCAGCTTGAGATGTTAATGATTGCCGAGGGATACTACGCAGTGAAGAGCATAAAAGAGATTAATAAACAATATAAAGTAGATATGCCAATTACCGATGCCGTCTATAATATTGTGTATGAGCGAATTGCACCAGTTGTAGAGATTCGCTTGCTAACCGAAAAACTGAAATAATATCAACTTGATAATCAATTATAAACACAACTGTTAGAATGGAAAATTTAAAAATTGATGTCTCAAAGGTTTATGGATTTGTAAAAAAAGAGAACGTTTACAATTTCAAAAACGAGATTAAAACGCATTTAAAAGCTACGCACGAAAAGACTGGAAAGGGAAATGACTTCTTAGGTTGGGTTAACCTACCATCGTCTATTACCGATGCAACGCTAACTGAAATTGAGGCAACTGCTGCTAAACTTAAATCTATTGCCGACTATGTGGTGGTTGTAGGTATTGGTGGTAGCTACCTTGGTGCTCGTGCCGTAATTGACGCTTGTAGCAATAGCTTTGATGCTTACATCACTGAGCGTAAAAATCCGTTTGTTCTTTATGCGGGTCAAAATATTGGTGAAGATTACACTGCTGAGCTTCTCGATTTATTGAAAGATAAGTCGTTTGCAATAGTTGTAATCTCTAAATCGGGTACAACCACTGAGCCCGCTTTGGCGTTCCGTTTGCTTAAAAATCTTTGCGAATCGAAATTCGGTAAAGAGGGTGCAAAAGAGAGAATCGTAGCAGTAACCGATGCAAAACGCGGTGCACTTCGTACTCTTGCAACTCAAGAAGGTTACAAAACGTTCGTTATTCCCGACGATGTAGGTGGTCGTTTTTCAGTACTTACGCCTGTTGGTTTATTGCCAATTGCCGTTGCAGGAATGGATATTCGCCAGTTAGTAAAAGGTGCGGTTGACATGGAAAAAATCACGGCTACCGATGATTTTGAAACCAATCCAGCGGCTATTTACGCAGCTACTCGTAATGAACTTTATCGTAACGGAAAAGGCATTGAGATATTGGTTAACTATCAGCCAAAACTTCACTTCATTGGTGAATGGTGGAAACAACTTTATGGAGAGTCGGAAGGTAAGGAGAACAAAGGTATTTTCCCTGCAGGAGTTGATTTCTCTACCGATTTGCACTCCATGGGTCAGTTGATTCAAGAAGGCGAGCGTAATATTTTCGAGACGGTTATCTCTATCAAATCGCCAAACAGAAAAGTTACCGTTCCTACTGAGGCCAATGATTTGGATGGTCTTAATTTTCTTGCAGGTAAAAATGTTGATCACCTCAATAAAATGGCCGAACTTGGAACAAAATTGGCTCACCTCGATGGTGGCGTTCCTAACATCCACATTGAATTGCCCTTGTTAAACGAGTATTATATTGGTCAATTATTTTACTTCTTTGAAAAAGCGTGTGCACTTAGCGGGTATATTTTGGGTGTTAATCCATTTGACCAACCAGGTGTTGAGGCATACAAAAAGAATATGTTTGCTCTTCTTGAGAAGCCCGGTTTCGAAAAAGAAACGGCCGAATTGAAGGCAAAATTATAATACTTACTGTAAATGAGAAAAAGGAGCTACTTCTTGTTGAGGTGGCTCCTTTTTTAAACTCTCTTTTATGAAAAATATCCTTGTAATCTACTATTCCCAATCGGGTCAATTAGAAACTATTGCAAAAACCATTGCAAAGCCACTTGTTCATTCCGAAGATATAAATGTTGTTTTTCATAGAATAGAACTCGAAAAACCTTTTCCATTTCCGTGGAATGCAGAGTCCTTTTTTGATGCTTTTCCCGAAACTTTTTTACAAATACCAACCAAACTCAAACCTGTTCCAGAAGAGATATTAAATACAAAGTTTGATTTAATATTATTCAATTATCAAGTTTGGTATTTATCACCATCAATCCCCATTAACTCGTTTTTAAAAAGTCCAGAGGCTTCAGTTTTATTAAAAGATACACCCGTTGTTACTATCAATGGTTCGCGTAATATGTGGATTATGGCGCAAGAGAAGGTATCCGTTTTATTGAAGGCTAATGGTGCTAAACTTGTAGGAAACATTGCCTTAGTTGATAGAGCGGGTAATTTGATAAGCGTTATTACAATTGTGCAATGGATGTTTTCGGGCATAAAGAAGAGATATTTGGGTATTTTTCCACTTCCTGGGGTTTCAGAAAATGATATTCAGAACTCGTCAAAGTTCGGAGAGGTTATTCTATCGGCACTATCGAGCAATGATTTGGAAAATCTTCAATCCAACTTGGTTGAGAATGGTGCTGTGAAAGTAAGTTCCTATTTGGCCAGCATAGATAAAACGGCCAACAAACTTTTTGCAAAATGGGCAAATTTCATCATTACCAAGAAGAGAACACGAAGAATTTGGCTTAAAGCGTTTTATGTTTATTTATTTCTTGCTATTTGGTTAATTTCGCCAATAGTATATATCTTGCACGTTTTTACGTATCCATTTAAAATAAAATCCACTAACAGGTTAATACGCTGTTATAAAGGTGTTTAGAAATAATTTTTGAAAATTATGTTCGACGTTTACATTACTAAAACAGGGAAGTTTTTGCCAAATAGTGCCGTTTCTAATGATGAAATGGAAGAAGTTTTAGGTTGCATTAATGGTACGCCTTCAAAAGCTAGACGCATTATTCTTAGAAACAATAAAATTCTTAATCGCTACTACGCCGTGGACAAAGACGGCGCTATCACTCATAGTAATGCGGAATTAACTCGAAATGCCATTCATGATTTGTTTGATGAGCATTTTTCGATTGAAGATATGGAATTGCTCTCTTGTGGTACCTCTATGCCCGACATCATGATGCCATCTCATGCGGCCATGGTTCACGGATTGTTGCAAAATAAACCCATGGAGCTAAACTCCTCTTCTGGTGTATGTTGCGCCGGGATGAATGCCCTTAAATTTGGATTCCTGTCTGTAAAATCGGGAAGCACTAAGAATGCTATTTGTAGTGGCTCCGAAAGGGCATCCTCCTTGATGTTGGCAAACAAATACGAAAAGGAGGTTCTTTGTATGAGAACCCTCGAGGAACAGCCAATTCTTGCCTTTAAGAAAGATTTTTTGCGTTGGATGTTATCAGATGGAGCGGGTGCTTTTTTGTTAGAAAACAAACCTCGCGAAACGGGCTCGTTAAAGTTAGAATGGATGGAAGCTTATTCTTACGCTCACGAGATTGAAACATGCATGTATGCTGGTGGAGACAAGTTAGAAGATGGAAGCATAAAGCCTTGGAGTGATTACGAACCTTCCGAATGGCTCAATCAATCTGTTTTTG
>JAYVSA010000165.1:0-3139 GCA_043775765.1 Breznakibacter sp.
ACTGAGAGATTTTTCTGATGCCCATTTTATTGAAACAAATGAGCATCAGATTAAATTATTGAATAAAATTGCTCTTGAAGATGTCTCGAGCAAAGGGTAACTTTTTTGTGCAATCTATTTGTAAAAACTTCTTACAAGTGATGCGTGTTAAACGGTAGTTAACGGACTTGGTGTGGTTCTTAGTCCAAATACATCTCTATCGAATAGATACATATTTTGTCCGTTCAGGAGCTTAAGTTTGTCGAGTATGATTGATACTGAGGCCTCTTCTTGAATTTGCTCATTTACAAACCATTGAATCCAATTTTGAGTTGTGTAGTCGCGCGAGGCAATACATACACCAACTATTTCGTTTATCGATTCCGATATCATCAGTTCGTGCTCTAATACGAGTTCGAAAATATGTTGAACACTCTCAAAGTTCACAGGTGGCGCTATTGAGCCCGTAATTATGGCATGTCCACCTCGGTCGTTGATGTAATTAACAAATTTTATGGTGTGAAGTCTCTCTTCGTCTGATTGCGCATAAAGCCACTTTGCGGTACCAGCAAAGCCATGCGAGTGCGTCCACGAAGCCATTGATAAGTAGAGGTTGGACGAGTAAATCTCTTTTTCTATCTGTTTTAATATGGCATTTTCTACATCTTGCTTTAACATGACATCTGTTTTATAATATCCAACACTTTTTTATCGGGGTTTAAATTGAACCATAAAAGTAGTGAAAATATTGTTGCGAAGGTGTTAATTAGACATAAAAAAAGAGCTCCATTAATTGAAGCTCTTTTTTTATTCGGTAACAGATTAAACTCTTTTTTCTTTGATACGAGCTTTTTTACCAGTAAGTTGGCGCAAGTAGTAAATTCTTGCACGACGAACTTTACCAACGCGGTTAAGTTCTACTTTCTCGATGAAAGGTGAGTTGATAGGAAAAATTCTTTCAACACCAACGCTTCCAGACATTTTTCTTACTGTAATTCTTTTGTTATCGCCTTCGCCTCTCAGCTGAATAACGACTCCTTTGTAAATCTGGATACGCTCTTTGTTACCCTCAACAATTTTGTAGTGAATAGAAATAGTATCACCTGGGGTAACTTTAGGAAGCTCAACTCCTGATTTAAAAGCTTGTTCTGCAACTTGAATCAAGTTCATTTTGAATGTTTTAATGCATTAAACATAGACGTGCAATATTACGTGACTCCATTGTTCAATAAGAGATTACACATCGAGGCGCAAAATTACTATTTATTTGCAATAGTTCAGTCTTTTAGCCTCTTTTTTTAACTGTTTTAATTATTTTTCTTTCCGTTTGTTATCCACGCCTCCATTTTGAGTGAGGTGCACGCATCTAACATGCCACTTGTGGGCATTGGTCTTGCTGCATCGCGCATCCTTATTAGGCTTCTTTCGGCTTTTAATGCAACATTGTTATACCCCTCTAAGTTAACTCCTCCACTTTGAGTTGTTACGTTGTGGCATTGCTTACAATTTGTATCCACAATGGTTTGTATTGTGCCCGAATAGGTGACGTTTACGGTATCGCAGGCTACATTTGAATAGAGATACTGCTCACTGTCGTAGTAACATCGTGTAAGCGTAATTGTTGCGGTCAAGAGTCCTACCAACATCAGAGGAAAGAGATATTTTTTCATGGGTAATTAATTGTTAGGTTTTCCAGCGTTTATCCATAATTCAATGGTGCGCGGTTTACATTCTGGTAATAATCCACTAGTAGGCATTGGTGCAGCTGCATCTCTCATTCTAACAACCACTCGAGCTGCATTTGCACTTATGTTTGCATAGGAGTTTAGGCTCACGCCTCCAGCACCTGAGGCTCCGTGACATCCCAAACAATTTAAATCGATAATTGGTTTTACACTTGTCGAGAAGGTAACATTGCTGGTGTCGCAGGCGGCAATACAAGTGTTATTTTTTGCGCCCTGATTTATCCATTTTGCTAATAATGCCACATTAGCACTACTCATCGCGGCTCCACTCGGTGGCATTGCGTCTTGCCCCGTTACAGGGTAATTGGCATAAGCATATACTTTGCTTGAATTGGCATTTCCTGCTTTAACCCATCTCATTGTTGCAGCATAGCTCGTTAGGCTTACACCTTCTTTGGGGTTTGTGCCACTGTGACATCCCACTGATCCACAAGAAGAGGTGAGTAGGGGTTGAATGACATTGGCATAATATACCGAATCGGGAGAGCAGTTGTTAACTTCAATAGGAGGTGCTACTACAATTGGTTTCAACCAAATCTCTATGGTTCGAATTTGACACTCAGTTAATGAGTTGCCTCCTTTTGGCATTGCAGAAAAGCCCGCAAGATGTCTGATGGAACCAATCATTCTTCCAGCCTTGTGCCAAAGAACAATTGATGCAGAATCGCTTGTGTTAACTCCACCACTGGGTGAAGCGGCACTATGGCAACCCGTGCAGTTAACGTCGAAAATAGGCTTAATATGAGTGGCGTATAATATGTTTCCTGCCGAATCACATGGCGTTTCTACAATTGGTTTATTTCCGATAATCGTTACATCGGGCTCGTGCTTACACGCCATAAAAGCTATAATGCCCAAAACACCTACTATTAATATTTTTTTCATAATAGTTGAAATAAATTTAGGAGTATCTAAAAATACAGATATGTAAAGATACTTCTTTTGTTTTCCTTTATTAGTCATTTGTAATACAAAGTTGAGTTTAAGCGCTTCTTTGAATTGATTCAAAATAAGGAGTTTATTCAAAAATCATTGTTGCTACTGAATACTCATAAACCCATTAAAAAGTTCCGCAACAGTCATCTCAACATAAAGTTCTATTTTCAATTGAAAAAGATTGTTAAAATGAATATAATTTAAATCTTCTTTACTTACTTTGGCTTACTATAACGTAAAATTAAGTATACACATAAGATAAATGTCGCTGTGGCATTGCTTATTTTTAATGTTCTGAATAATAATCCATTGAAAACTAAATTATTATGGCAAAATCGAAAGGTGCAATTGTTATTGATGCCGTCAAATGCAAGGGTTGTGGAGTGTGCATTGTTGCCTGTCCAACCAATGTCATTGCTCTAGCAAAGGAGGTTAATACCAAAGGATATAACTACGCCGCCCCTAAACAACCCGATTTA
>JAYVSA010000166.1:0-3048 GCA_043775765.1 Breznakibacter sp.
AGTTTTAGTCCGTATGGTTTACCTATAATCTCAAGAACCTCATTCGGATCATCCGTTTTCAAGAAATTCCCTGTATAATAATAGTCAATTTTTGAAGGTTTTCTCACCTGTATATTGTACTGACGCTCAATCTCTTCAATAACTTTAATCAATGGAACGTTCGTAAAGTTAAAATGGTTCACTCGCCATCCGATTATCTCATCCGATTTCTCAAGTTTTACTTTAGCTAACGTAGTACCTACCACCGTAGCCTCCATATTGGGCAAAAGAACCACCGCTTCATGGTTCGATGAAACACGAACTTTTCCAGTGAAACAGGTAACCTTAAAATCATCCAATCGCGCCAGAACATTGAAGCTGGTACCCAAAACCCTCACCTCACCATTATTGCACCGAACCACAAAATCAGACCCCTTTTGCACCTGAAAAAACGCTTCACCGCCCAGTGCAACAGCTCTTGAAACCCTCCACCAATAAGGCTTGTATGATATTTCACTCTCAGCATTTAACTCCACTTTCGACTCATCAGGCAAAAGCAACGCCAAATGTTCACCGCGCTCGGTTTGAATATGGCGAGTATAAAGTGATGCAAAAGTAACCATTACCAAACCAAGCGCCAGCACAGCAACGGCAGCATATTGGATAAACACCCGTAGGCTAATGGTTCTGGGTTTTTGCTTTTTATTGCTATCGCTTAGCATCTCAAAAGAAAGCGCCCAAATCTCCTCTTTTGTCAATCTCCACTGAGGCGAAAGTCTATATTTTTCAAGTTCCATACTCTTTATTTTAAGGCCATTGCTATTAATAACACCAAGAGTTCTACCGATAAAAGCCGTTCACGCAAAAACTGCAACGCCTGACTCATTCGTTTCTCCACCGCTTTTACACTAATATTGAGCATGTTAGCAATCTCAACATACGTCAACTCCTCGTTGCGATTCATCAAAAACGTAATTCTTAAATTCTCCGACATCTCGCTCAGAGCGGTGGCATATTTTTGCGCTGTCTCTTTAAATTGCATCTGCTCGTGAGCCGACATTTCCAAGTCGTTCATTTCAAAACTCTTGGCATAATTCTGCCGCACAATATCTTTACGTATATCACTAATAACCATATCGTTAGCCATCTTGTAAAGCAACGACTTAATATTAGATCCAACCATCACCTCACGCTTTTCCCACACCTTCATAAAAATATCCTGCGCCATATCGGATGCCTTCTCTTGGTCTCCGCACCTAAAGTAGACAAAACGCCTAATTGCGTCAAAATGATCATCAAAAACTGCTTTAAATTCGCTCTTATCTAAACCCATCAACGTTAATTATACTGTTAAACCGCACGAAACCGTTTTTACCCTACCATAAAGATAAAAATAAAACAATATCAAAAATCTCTTTTCAAAGATCTGGGCGTTACCCTAACGGGTCGTGCTTTCGTTCCAATCTTTTTGCCCCATGGAGTCCCATGTTGACCTCAAATCCAAGAGGGGCAAAAAGGATTTCCACTCCATCACTTACGCAAAAAAAATTACCGATATGTGACAGATTCATTCGATATAACAACAAAAAGCCGTCATCCATTGGCACAAAAGCACCAATAAATAACGGCCATTTATTTTTTAAAATAAAACGCCTTCTTTTTAGAATTTGTGGTTATAATCTACTCCCAAAATATACATATTAACATCCTCTTGCTCATCAAAACTATGTTGTAGGCCATAATATAAATTAAACTCATTTGTTCTATTCAGAGCATATTTACAGCCAATCAACCACCTGTACTTATCCATAGAATTACCCTGCTGCTTTGGGTCGAACAATAGAAAGGCCACTTCGTAACTAACCCAAGGCGAAAACGGACTCTCATAAACATCATACTCAACAGCAAACTTATTTCTGCTAAAATACTCCGTAACCACTTGACCCTTTTTCTCATAAAAATTATACTGAAACCTCATCCTGTACGAGAAATCAACACGGCTCACCTCTTTATCAAACTTTAAATCGAGGTAAAAAGCATGAATTGATTGATAATATTTTGGATAATTATTATAACGCGTATACCTATAATAAAGACCTGTTTTAACCCATTTGGCAAACTCATAATCTGCTCCAAAATCAGATTGAAACTTCTTAAAACGAGTCGAATTGTCATTAAAACGAATGTCGCAATTCAAATTGGCCGTTATATGCTTACTCAATTTATGCGATGCCCCAATTCCATACCAAGTCTCAAAATCATTCTGTTGCGCAAACAAATTTAGGACGGTTAAAAAACAGAGCGATAGAAAAAACACTCGTCTACTCATCGCAAACAAAACAACACTCTTTGAGACTCTAGTCATCATCGTCATCGTCTTGTGGTCTACCATTTGATTCAGAATTAAAAGAACTATTCTCATCATCAAAAAAATAGATCTGAAGTTGAGCACTATCTTTCAAAAAATCAAGACGTCCAATCTCCACCCTATTGATTTTCAATCCTGTACGCTCTTCCAAATCAGCCAATAACTCTTGGCGCATATTGGGTTTTATCAAGTCGATTCGCTCATAAATAATTAATTTACTCGACTCGTGACGAAGGAGCCACAATTTTTCGAGTCCATAAATTAAGCCAACCATTATAAAATTGGTAAAAAGTAATTCGGCGTAACTTATCTTCTTATTAGACAATGCGTTAATAACTGAAATGCCAATAATTACAAAAAGATAGGTCATCTCTTTAATGGGTATCGAATCGGTACGATAGCGAATAATGCTAAATACTGCAAATAAGCCCATGGCAAAACCCATTTGTAACTTCACGCTACTCAGCAACATACAAAGTAAAAAAACCACAACCGATATCAAAATCAGAGTAAAAAGATGATCCTTACGTTTTGCCAGCGGATAGTAAATACCCCTTACAATAAGCAGAACTACTGCTAAGTTTAAGAAGAAGCGAAGTACTAATTCAAAAAAACCAGCAACATTAAAAAGTTCCATGTCAAAAAGCTTTATACTTTCTGGCGAAATTAAGTTTTCCATTGTGAATTTTATTTATATGCAA
>JAYVSA010000167.1:0-9865 GCA_043775765.1 Breznakibacter sp.
AATGACTGTACCTCTAAAAACAGAGTTGTCTCCTAATTCAAATTTTCCGTTAATTTGCCAGTACACATTACACGCAGAAGCTGAATTAATCAGAACAACATTTGCAAATGTACTTGTAGATAAAGCACCATCAATCTTTATAACAAAGACTGCATTCTGGTTACCCTCGGCATCCAGAATTAAATCGCCAGTTAGGGTAGAAGCAGCTCCAAGGCAATAAACATTTGGTGTTAATACCTGACTGTTTCCTAGAGTTGTTCCCAGAACCAGACCGCAAGTTTCAGCAAACAGAAAGCTGTAAGCCACATCTACATCAATTGCTGCCACTACCGAAACAGGATCGGCAACATGAGTTCCACCAATTACAGTTCCAGGAATAGGGAATCCTGAAAATGCACCTACATTGGTTCCAATATCTCCAGTTACCATTGAAGCACCAGTATTATCGAACGAACCAGCTGCCGTAAATAAGGCAAAAGTGGAAGTTGTTCCCTATGTTGGTGCCTGTCCGAAACTGACGAATGGAACCAACAAGAGCACACTTAACAATAATGTGCCAAGTAATTTTGTTTTCATGAAAGTCGTTATTACGTTGAAAAAGAGTTTTCACAACTTTACAAAGTTAGATATCAGTGTAAGTTGATGTGTTACATAACTTTAGAGATTGGTTGTATGATTCACACATTGAAAGAAAACCATTATTTTTCCATTTTGTAGTTGTGATTACCTTGACTTAATGCGAAATAGCTCTACCAAAAAAGAAGGATGATTTCCACGAAAGTTTGTTTTTAAACCGAATATTCATGGCATTAAACCGAAGCTAATTCTGAAGTTTGTCCGCCCGACAAGAAAGCAACTCCCTGAACAGTTCGTAACAGACATTTACTGGTTGCATCTGCTACTCTCCATCAACCGATTAGTGGGTTTAACAAACGAAGGCTGGTACAATTATGTTTGAATTTTCAGAATAAAGCCTTTGAGTTGGAGTAGTTCAGAACAAATTCGTATATTTCTATAAACTTTTAAAGGAGTGCAACACAGGTTAGCAAAGTCCCATCCGTTAGGGCCAAGTGCAGAGAAAAAATGACGCTTCCAATCTTATCGCAAAGAACCTCTAATTAAAGACAAACTTTTAACGATGAAAATTAAAATTGACAATCACACTATAGAAATTAGAATTGATAACCAAGCTTATCTGAATGATTATAAATATTGTGCAGTTTTGATTGATAACAATTGGTATAAATGTGGTCTGCGTGTAATGCTTGAAAACGGAAAGAAAAAACTTGAAATAAGAGAGCCATATCTTGTAGACGATAAAACTAACACTATCTCAAAATTTTATTGCAAAGGTGTTTACGCTAAACTAGAGATATCTCCAATGAAATTTTATATTATCAATCATTTGCTTTATGCCACATCATTTAAATATAAATTTACCTCAGCAAAAAGAAAACTAAGAGTATGGTTAAATCGGGTAATTATCTTTTCACTCGCATTTGTTCTAACTACAACCTTTTTTTATATCAATAAAGCTTATGACAATAAATTGATTGAATATATTGCCGACAATATATGGTGTCAATCAATTATTATGTTTCTAACTATTTCGAGTTTTATAAATATTTTCACTCCTTTTACTCTAAAAAAGGAGATTGGACTTAAAGACGTTGAAAATATCTCGTCTAAAGCTGTCGAAAAAAGTATACAAGAAAAACGCATAAAAGAGTATTTAAGAAAATCCTCTACCATCTAAAGTAACTTTTTTCTGCAATTTAAGCTAAATGATATTTAACCACAAACCCCTAATAAAACAACAAACCTAAAATTTATACTCAAACCACGATTTGAAAATTTATATTTGTGGTCTACAATAGAAACTTATCAAAAGCCACACAATGAAAATTCAAATTCTAAAGCCTAAAGTTGCTCTTAACAAAGCATTTCTTAAAGTAAAACCCAACAGAACAGAGATTGAAAGTTTCAAGAAAAATCTAATTCAGCTTCTCGACTCAATGAACGATTCAGAGTCGGAAGAACACCATAAAAACCTTGTAATAGACTTCTTAAAGAAAACCTATTACGACCAATCGCACTTTGTAAACACTAAAGGACGTAACGACCTTGTAATACACAACGGTGACAAAGCCACAAGCACCGTAGGCGTTATCATTGAAGCAAAAAAGCCAACCAATAAAGGCGAAATGGTGAAAGCATTCGCTCTTGGGGACACACAAGAGCAAATGATTTCAAAGCTCAATACAAAGGCTTTTCAAGAACTCGTTTTATACTATTTGCGTGAACGAATCACCCACAACAACATCGAAATAAAACACCTTATTGCAACCAACATTAACGAGTGGTTCATTTTCGACGTTACCACCTTCGACCGCCTATTTGCTCAAAACAAAAGCCTTGTTAAGCAGTTCAACGATTTTGAAGGTGGGCGTTTAGCCGACACAAAAACCGATTTCTTTTACAAGCAAGTTGCAGAACCTTTCATTGCTCAAATCACGCAAGAGATAGAGTTCACCTACTTCAACATTAAAGATTACGAAAAGCCACTACGCAACAACAACCCAACCGACGATAATCTACTCATTGCACTATTCAAACTACTCTCACCACAACATCTATTAAAACAATCGTTTGTCAACGACAGCAACAGCCTCGACAAACGTTTTTACGGCGAACTACTCCACATTATTGGGTTAACCGAAACCAAAGAGGGTAGCAAAAAACTCATTCAACGCCACAACGAGGGCGAGCGAAACACAGGCTCACTGCTCGAAAATGCCATTATACAACTCGATAGCCTCGATAAAATTCAACGTCTTCCTACACCTTCGCAATTTGGAGCCGACCATCAAGAACGCCTTTTTAACGTAGGTCTCGAATTATCCATTACGTGGATTAATAGAATCCTATTTCTCAAACTGCTCGAAGCACAACTCATAAACTACCAAAAAGGCAACAAAGAGTACGAGTTTCTAAGCCTTGCCAAAATACACGACTACGACGATTTAAACTCACTCTTCTTTCAAGTGCTTGCACGCAAGCAAAGCGACCGTAACGCCGATGTTAAAACTCTTTTTGCCAAAGTGCCCTATCTCAACAGTTCGTTATTTGAACCCACCGACATTGAGCACAACACCCTTTTTATAAGCAACCTACGAGATGAAAAGACGATTCCAATATACTCGCAATCGGTACTAAAAGACGATAACGGCAAAAAGCGTACAGGTGAATTAAGCACCATTAAATACCTTTTCGAGTTCCTTAATGCCTACGATTTTGCAAGCGAGGGAAGCGAAGAAATTCAAGAAGACAACAAAACACTTATCAATGCCTCGGTTCTTGGCCTGATATTCGAAAAAATTAACGGCTACAAAGACGGTTCATTCTTTACCCCAGGCTTCATTACAATGTATATGTGCCGTGAAACCATTCGTAAAGCCGTGGTTCAAAAATTCAACGAGGCTAAAGGGTGGGATTGCGCCGACATTAACACGCTTTATGATAAAATTGACGACCGCACCGAAGCCAACACCATCATTAATTCACTCAAAATTTGCGACCCCGCAGTGGGTTCGGGTCACTTTCTTGTATCGGCACTCAACGAAATAATTGCCATAAAACACGAGCTTAAAGTACTACAAGACCGTAGCGGGAAACGCTTAAAAGAGTATCGTTTTGAAGTAGTAAACGACGAACTAATTGTAACCGACGAAGAGGGCGAATTTTTTGAGTATAACCCCAAAACACCCGAGAGCCAACGCATACAAGAAACGCTCTTTCACGAGAAGCAAACCATTATTGAAAACTGCTTGTTTGGCGTCGACATTAACCCCAATTCGGTTAAAATTTGCCGTCTCCGCCTTTGGATTGAACTACTCAAAAACGCCTACTATAAAAACGAAACCGAACTCGAAACTCTACCCAATATCGACATCAACATCAAGTGTGGTAACTCGTTGGTTAGCCGTTTCCCGCTCGATGTAGATTTAAAGCAAGCGCTTAAAAAGATAAATAAATGGAATATTAACGACTATCGTATAGCTGTAAGCACCTATCGAAATGCTAAAAACAAGGAGCAGAAGCACGAAATGGAGCGCCTTATTAACGAAATAAGAAACAGCTTTGAGAGTGAGATAGCACATAACGATAAACGCTTACTAAAACTTAACAAAGCAAAAGGCGAGCTACTAGCTCTTTCAAACCAAACCTCTCTTGCACTTTTCGAACGCACCAAAGTCGAGCTGTCTGCTTGGAACAAAGAGGTTAAAATACTCACTGATATCATATCTGCCACAGAAAAAGAACTCGACGAAATACGAACTAACCGCATATACGAAAATGCTTTCGAGTGGCGATTCGAGTTTCCTGAAGTGCTTAATGATAATGGAGATTTTGTTGGATTTGATATGGTGATTGGAAATCCACCGTATTTTCAAATCCAATATAGTGGTTATAGTAATATTGATTACTTTAAATCTTATAAAGTATTTGAGAAAACAGGCGATATATATTCATTGTTTTTCGAGAAATCAGTTGATTTATTGAGAAGTAAAGGTATACTTTCATTAATAACATCAAATCGCTTTTGTAATACTAATTATGGCTTATCTACAAGAGATTATCTTTCAAAACTAAAATTGATTGAACTGATTAATTTTAATAATATTGATATTTTCGAAGAAGCAAATGTTGGAACAATAATAATTTCTGTACTGAAAGATTATCCACTAAATAATTTTTTTAGAACACTTCAATTCAATGATTTAAAGGAAGCTCAAGCAATTAATGCAAATTTGGGTAATCTTAAAAACAACACTAATCAAGTGCATTTTGGTAAAGAACAATGGGTTTTTGGCAACAATGAAATTC
Organism: Breznakibacter sp.; assembly: GCA_043775765.1. Classification (GTDB taxonomy): domain Bacteria; phylum Bacteroidota; class Bacteroidia; order Bacteroidales; family Marinilabiliaceae; genus JAGPHP01. The sequence continues at coordinate 4,888 of JAYVSA010000167.1, forward strand.
TTAATCTAAAGCATAAAATAAAAAACAATTCGACTCCCTTATCCCAAGTCAAAGATTTAAAAATAAATAGAGGTATTACAACAGGCGCAAACAACATCTTTATTATCTCGAAAGAAATTGGAGACTCCCTAATAAGTAAGGACGTTAGAAATGCTGAAATTATAAAACCTGTACTAAAAGGAGCTGAAATTAAACGTTTTGAAGTAAAGGATTTTAATAACTATATATTGCTAACTAAGACAGGTGTTCAAATTGAAAACTATCCAGATGTATTGGAATTACTCTCTAAATCAAAAAATGAATTAGAAAATGTTTACGAAGCAAAAAATGGAACGAAAAAATGGTATGAATTAAGAAAATGCTCTTACTATAGTTCATTTGAAGAAGAAAAACTTATATGGACAAGATTATCTTCTATCAATTCATTTGCAATTAGTAATCAAAAAGAAATTTCAATTGACAGTACATCATTTGCAACAGGTAGAAATCTAAAATTCTATTGTGCACTTTTAAATTCAAAAGTTACTTATTTTTATTTTAAACTTGGCTCAGTTATCTGGGGTACTGATGGGATTAAATGGTTTGGTGAATTCTTCGACTCAATTCCAATTCGAATAATTGAAGAGAATTCTATGACACCATTTTGTGACCTTATCGACCAAATAGCTGTTATGAAGAAAAATAATACGGATACATCTTCCCTCGAAGCCCAAATCGACCAATTAGTTTATCAACTATACGAGCTCACCCCCGAAGAGATAGATATAATTGAAAAGGCTTAAAAAATAAAGTCAATAAAAAAGCCCCTTGCGGGGCTTTTTTATTAGTTTTTCGTGAGTTCTATTAGTAGTTCCGTTAAATCTCCATCGGCAACGGCAACCGTCGCCATCTGGTCGGCGTAACCAACCTTTTTAACTATTACAGAATACATCCCCGATGGTAACGATTTAATATTAAAACCGCCCTTGTCGGCACTCTTTTTAACCACACTTTCGGTAGCCTTTTTAGCCCCTTTTGCCATTGCGCCACCTTCTAAAACAAACGAAAGCGTGGCACCCTTAACAGGTTCGCCACTCACGGCATCGGTTACAAAACCCTTTACTGCTAATGAACCAACACCCGTTTCAATAACCTTGCGAGCACTCTTATAACTATTATAAAAGTCAACTTGCGTTAACTTCACAATTTCAACCGCCAAATCCATATTTGTCAAAGCATTGTCAGCCGTTACAAATAAAGCATCTAGTTGTTGGGTTGTTTTTCCACCCTCAACACGAGTAACCCCAGGTTTTCCTATTGAAGCGTTATAATCAGTTATAGCCTTCAATAGTGCCGTTTGTGTGGCTACTGTTATACCATACGTTGCCAACGAAGCAACAATAGGTTGCGCACGGTCGTACAAAATTTGTGCATAATCTTTAACCGCCGTATCAGCAACTCGGCGTAGCTTACTCTCGGTAAGTTTCACATCTTCGGCTAACGTTGGGTTGTTAGTAAACTTGGCATAAACGCCCAATTTGCGGGCATAGTCGCCACACATTACAATTAAACTCTCTTTAAATTGGTTTTTAACAACCGTAACACCCTTTTTACTCATCTTTTGTTGCACGGCAACTACTTGAAGTTGATTAACAGCATTTACAAACACTGTAGAATTTGTAGTGTAGTTTGGTAAAAGATTGGTAATTGCTGCGTATGGTACCTGATAATCTTTAAAAGTCAAATACATACTCAAACGGCTTTCTTTTTTGTTCGTCATAATCTCTGATAGTTTTTAAGGTTAAATCTTTTACATTTTGTAAAAAACGTATCGAAGATAAACTGATTTTTTATATCCACCAAACAAGTTTGCAACTAAAGCATCTTTAATGTTTACCTCACACAACACATCCCCACACCGTTCATATTGCAAACATTGCGTGTATGATTCGTCCGCTCGCTTGTAAGATGCCTACTCAGCCCTTTCAGACACATACTCAGCCTCGTCAGATACGTCCCCACGGTTGCAAGATACGTCCCCACGCTCGCAAGATACATACTCAGCCATTTCAGACATCTCCCCACAGCTGTAAGATGCTTCCCCACGCTCGTAAGCCACTTACACACACAAATACGACACATCCGTGTGCTAATATTTGAAAGAATTTCTATATTTACCCTACAAACGGACTAAGTTATGAACAGAAACGCTATGCACGCATTGTATTTGGAAGTCGCAGAGCGCCTAGCCCCTAACATGGGTTTGCTGACAACCCCTGCAGGTGCAACACAGGTTCGCAAGCCCCATTAGTTAGTTGCAAGTAAAAAGCATATTAAGTATAACTACTAACATAAATTATACATCTCAACTCATTTCGACATGAAAAAGATTGAAAAGATTTCAGAAAGCGCGAACTATAGCGCTGTAAACTTGGGTGAATTAGATGAACTAATGAACTACTCATTAATTCACCCAGTAAATAAGAAACTCATTGAGGGGAAAGTGTTTTTAAAAGATATGACCAAAGCAACTGGCACTGAAATATCATTTAACTCACTCCCTTCAAAAACAGAACAACCATATTTTCATATCCACAGGAAGAACGAAGAGACTTACATTATTCTGAAAGGGTTCGGTTTTTTTCAGGTAGATGATGATTGTTTTAGCATAAAAGAAGGCAGTGTAATACGCGTTGCACCACAAGGCAAACGTGGCATTTGTAATTCTTCAGAAGAAACCATGATTTATATGGTAATTCAGTCAAAAGAAAATTCTTTGGAAGAACATACAACTGCAGACGGAGAGAGACTCCCAGTTGAACCAAAATGGAGATAAGACAAAACTCAACTAAAGCTAAGCCATAGGTTGATGTTAAGAACAAAAGTAGAAAAAGAGATAATAGAGAGTGGCAAAAAATGAAAAACGAAATAATTCCATTTTATTCTCCAAGCGATAAAGTACTTGTAAGGTCAAAAGATTGTTATCAATATGACTCAAACGAAAAAGAGTACATTGACTTTGAATCGGGCGTTTGGTGTACAAACATAGGTCATTGTAACGACAGAATTGTGAAGATAGTAGCAACCCAAGCAAAAGAGTCTATACACCATGGCTATCGGTTTAGGAACCAATTATCGGAAGAACTTTCTAAAGAATTACAAAGGTTAATCGGTTTTCAAAACGGATCAAGTGTTTTTCTAAGTTCAGGTTCAGAAGCTGTCAACCTCGCAATAACTCTATCACGAACCTTAACAGGCCGAAACAAAACACTCAAAATAAGCAACTCATATCTAAGCGCATACGGATTGGGGCAAATATCAAAAGAAAACGAAAATTTAGTCAATGTAAAATTCAACGACCTACACTCAATAAAAAACATTGATTTCTCTGAAATATCAGCTTTAGTTCTTGAAACAGGTGGAGCTTCGGTTGAAATGGTTAGATTCCCTGATTATGACTTTATAACTCAACTAATAGAGAGCGTAAAGAAAAATAATTGTCTAATTATTGCCGAAGAAGTTACAACAGGAATAGGACGATTGGGGAAATGGTTTGGATTTCAGCATTATGATGTTATGCCGGATATTGTTGTAACAGGAAAAGCTTTAGGAAATGGATTCCCGATTAGTGCCGTTACTATATCTTCGGAAATAACTGCGAAATTCAAACAAAGTCCGTTTGTATATGCACAATCACATCAGAATGACCCTTTTGGTTGTGCTATAGGACTTGAAGTAATTAGAATAATTGAAGAGTCCGACTTAATTTCAAGGTCTAACACTGTTGGTTTATATTTTAAAGAACAACTCAAACGAATACAGAGCAATCACAAAGATAAAGTGAAAGACGTAAGAGCACGTGGATTAATGCTTGCCCTTGAATTCAATGATGATTTTGACGGAAAAGTAATAAGTGATTCGCTGTTTGAAAATGGAAATGTGATAGGTTTTAAACTAAATACCTTGAGATTCTTACCTCCATTAACAATTAAAACCAAAGATATCGACAAAATGATTGATAAATTAAACAGTTTATTAATGAACCAAACAACTTGCCCCTAACAACTCCTTGGTGCCCACCCTACCGCATTCAAAGCTTTTTCCCAATTGAAAAAGATCTATTTTAACGTGAGTTCCATGTAAGCTCATCCCAGTGAAATTCTATTTACCTGTTATGCTTTTTCTGGCTTTAGAGACACCACAAATGGACGTTTCTACGGTAATATTTTAGTGTTAATCTTGAGACAATCTGGTGGCACACCCAAAAAGAATTTTAAGAAACAGTGAGTAACAAGAGGTAAAAATGGTTGCAATTTACGAGTTGCTGGGCAGATAGAACTAATATGCGAGCTACTTTATTGAACAAATATAATAGTTATAAATAACTAAAATAGAGCTAATTACACAAATACAGAGCTAAAAAAATCTACCTATTAACTGTACTGAATTTAAGGGCGGAGTTATTCTTGCTAACTTTACTTTAACGAAAGGAAAATGGGGAATAGTTGAAAGGAAAATGATTATCACGCCCAAATTAAAGCTTGTTTTCGTTTTATAATATTTAGCTTATTTAAAAACTCTTATTATGAATAAAAAAAATCATCTCTCGTCTTTTTATTTCGTTCGTACAATGCGGGCGGGTGTTATTTTGTTGCTCTTGATGCTTACCGTAGGCGTAAATTCTTATGGTCAGTTCATTGGCACCAAGGGTAATACAATGGTAGATAGCAATGGTAACACCATAGTTATGAAGGGTATGAACCTAGGTAACTGGCTTCTTTGGGAGGGTTATTTAATGATGGGCGACTACAACTACCGAACGCATACGCAGTTTTTAAATAGTGTGTCGAGCGCTTTTGGCAATAACATGACTCTGGCCAAGGAGTTTGAACATCAGTGGCGAATGAACTACGTTACCGAGCAAACTATTCTGGATTTGAAAGATAGGGGTTTTAATTCGGTGCGCGTTCCTTTTCACTACAATATGTTTTGGGACGGC
>JAYVSA010000168.1:0-3718 GCA_043775765.1 Breznakibacter sp.
CCACCTACATACTTGAAAGATTTAGCTAGCGTTAAAACGACTGGTGATATGTCTTTGGATGTGATGATGAAAGGGCGTTATGTGGATAATGATCATTTACCGGCTTTTGGGTTAAACTTAAAAGTGATGAATGCAACCCTTAAATATCCCGATCTGCCAAAATCTTTAGGCGCAATAAATATCAATTTAAATGTTGCTAATCCAGGTACAAATTTAGATGCTACAACTGTTGATTTGAAACAGTTTCATTTCGAAATGGCCTCAAATCCATTTGACTTAAAGGCTCATGTTCAAACGCCTATAAGCAACGCTACATTCAACGCTCAGGCAAAAGGAATTATCGATTTAGGCTCTATTCGCGACGTAATTCCTATGGATAGCATTTCTATTGCGGGTATTATAAACGCCGATATTTCTGTGGCTGGCGACAATAATATGATTGAGAAAAAATTATACGAACTAATTCAGGCTAAGGGCGATGTGAAATTGAAGAATTTTACCTTTAAGAGTAAAGATCTTCCTCAAGGGGTTAATATCCCAGAGGCTCAACTATTGTTTACTCCTAAAGAGCTTCAATTGGTGAGCTTTAAGAGTATTATAGGCAAGAGTGATTTCGGCTTAACGGGTGTAATTCAAAATTACTTGGGTTACGCGCTTAAAAAAGAGGTGCTTGTGGGTGTGCTCAATCAAACATCGAATTTAATAGATGCCAATGAGTTCTTAACGGGTAAACCAACTACTGCCGCGCCTGTTGCAGATACGGCAAAGGTGGAACCAATTGAAATACCTCGTAATATCGATTTTACTCTCAATTCTAATACCGCCAAAATTTATTACGATAAGTTGACCATTACCGACTGCAAAGGGCAAATTGTTATTCGCGATGGCATTGCAAAGATGAATAATCTTAAAATGAATATGCTCGACGGTTCGGTTATTATGAATGGTGCATTCAATACTCAAGAGGTTAAGAAACCAAGTGTTATCTTTAATGTGAATGCCAATAATATCAATATAAACAAGGCTGCTAACTCATTTGCCGTGGTAGATTCCTTAGCGCCAGTGGCTAAAAATGCCAATGGATTTGTGGCAGCAAAATTTGATGTTAATCTTTTGATGGCACCTGATATGAGTCCTGTTATGAACTCCATTAATGGCAAAGGTAACCTTCAGTCGCAAAGTGTAAATGTGAAAGGTGCTAAGTTTCAGCAGAGTTTAGTAACTATGCTGAACGATAAAAAGTACGAAGAGTTGAAAATGCAAGATTTTAATTTCAACTTTACCATTAAAGATGGAAACGTAATTCTTGAACCATTTCAAACAAAGGTAATGGGTAAAACGCTTACCATTCAAGGAACAACATCTATTGAACAAAAAATAGATTACCGCATAAACGTACCGGTGTCTCGTAAAGAGTTGAGTGGTTTAGCGGGTATGGCAGGCTTGAGCATGTCTTCTGAGGGTGCCGATATTCCAGTAGATTTTCTTATTGGAGGTATGATGACAAAGCCTACTTATAAAATTGATACGAAAGCTTATCAATCGCAGCTTAAGAATGAAGCCAAAGATGCGGTAGTAAAAGAAGCAACTAAAGTTCTCGACCAAGTGGTTGCCGATCCGTCAAAGGCCCAAGAAAATATTACTAAAGAGGCCGACAAACTTAAAAATACTTTTAAGGGATTCTTGAAGAAATAAATTTGATACTTAATAAAAAAAGGTGCTTAGAATTTATCTAGGCACCTTTTTTATTTTATATGTAACGGAACGGGTGAATTGAGTAATTAGAATTTCAAGCCGAGAAGAAAACGTAAACTGTTTGCTTTGTTATCCATGTCGGGGAGAGTTAAGTCATTGTTTGAACCATTATAACTACCCGAACTTGTAACGCTTCCAGCAACATATTCTACACCAACATTTAAAATTCTCCAACGAAAAGCTGTGCCAATAGCATGCGTTAATCCGAAGCCACTATAAACTGTTGTTACATCATCGGTAGAATACTTTTGATTACTTAAATCCACCAAAACGGTTGGTCTTAAGTTGTAATACACATCAATTGCCATATCGCAGTTAATGGCATATGTACCTATTGGACCCACTTCTAAAAATGAAATATCAAAAGCCGCACGCGTCCAATCGTTTCCAAGCATCGTTCCCGATTTATAAGTTCCAGCCACATCTAACCATTTGGCCATTACACCAAAACCATAATTTTCTTGTGGTTTAATGTACCATCTTTGTCCCACATTGAACCCTAAAAGAGCCCCATATTGATAATCGCTCTCTACAGAATTTTCACTTCCAAAAGACGACGACGGAACACCTATCACAAAGTTTAAACTTGTTCCATTGGTTAGTGTTCTATTTTGCTGAGCCATTACATTTGATGTAAGGGTTGCAAAAAGAAGTAGTGATGATAATAATGCAATTTTTTTCATTCAAATAGTTTTTAATTGTTTTAGTTTAATATTTGGCAATTATAAAGAATTTATCTTAGAGTTCAAAGTTCTGGTTTAACCATGCCATAATACGCTCCTATTTATAGCTCTTTCAATAGGCATTTACTTATTTGCTATTCGACAAATAAATGAACTTTATAGCACCACTTGCTGAAACTCTTTTTGAATATTGTCGAGTACTCCCAGACTAATCTCATCTGATTTTACATCTCCATTTGCCTCATATTCAAAGGGGTCTTCCATGTCTTTAATTAAGAACAATATGGTGTAGATAACAAAGGTGAAAATAGAGACCAGTATCAAACCGCCCCACCATGGATCGACATTGAGCAAACAATATACTGTAAGGAATACAAAGGCTATCGATTGAATGCTAACAAATACAGAGGGGATAAAATCGGTGTTTTTAATAACCGATATGCGGTTTATATGTTTTTTCAGGGTTGCAACCTCTGTTTTAAACCGCATGATATAGTTTGGAGCAACGTTTTCTTTACCTAATTCTACTATGTCTGATGCAAAAGAGTCTATTAAAATTGTGAGATTATCATTTTGCAGAATAAAAAAATCGTGCTTAAAAGTAGGAATAAAGGCTCTCACTTTGAGCATTATACTCTCTGCGGTTTCTGCACTCTTGGTATTTGATGTTTTTCTAATGTAATCGGCCTCTTGCCACATTGCAAAGAGTGATGCCGCTATTTCGTTCGGTATTTTTTCACTCTCCTTGTAGTCTGTTACTACGCCCGCCAATAGAAATCCAAGTATAAAAATTATACCCGTTAAAATGCTCGGAAAGAAGGAGGTCATCTCTTTTGGAATCACTTCCCAACCAAGGTAATGTGATGTGATTTTGATAGTTCCAACCACAACAACGACTGGTAATACTGAAAATAAAAGATGATACTTGCTCTTTTTTATTTTTTTGATGACTTTCATGTTTTCTATTCTAAGAATGTAATGATTGTGTTCTACTTCTTCATTTTTAATTTTTCGCCAGTGGTGTCGGCTATTTTCTTATAGAACTCAGGTGAGTAGCCGGGGAATTGTGCATGAGCAGGATTCCCGTAAGGGTTCTTCTTGAATGTACCGTTGTGCTCCTCGTGCAAGTTACCATCAAGGTATTTAACCATTAAGAACTGACCAAGTTGTGTCCAACGGGTGTGTACCAACTCGGTTTGTTTGGTGGAATAGTCTGTAAGAAAATCACGTGCAGCGCTTGGGTCTTTACTGTAAAGCTCTTGTGCAGCCTTATCAATGGC
>JAYVSA010000169.1:0-7699 GCA_043775765.1 Breznakibacter sp.
GAAAAATTTGGTTTTGTAGTGTTCCTTTAATATGTTCCACTCTTCGTCTTTTGCTATCGGTTCAAGCTGACTCATGTCTCCAATCATGAGCAGTTGTACGCCACCAAATGGGAGATTCCTTCGTCGGAATTGCCTCAAAACAAGATCAATAGAGTCTAATACATCGGCGCGTACCATACTAATTTCATCAATCACTAAAAGGTCGAGACTTTTAATAATAGCCTTACGTTCTTTTCTGTATTTTGAGAAGTCGATGGTTGGTTTTTCGCCTTTATTATTGATGTAAAAATTGGGTAGCTGAATGCCAAAACCTATTTGAAAAAATGAATTTATGGTTACTCCCTTGGCATTAATGGCAGCCACACCTGTAGGAGCAACTACTACCATTCTTTTGTGCGATATATTTGGTAAATCGCGTAGAAAAGTTGTTTTTCCAGTGCCCGCTTTTCCAGTAAGAAATATATTGCAGTCGGTATAATTGATATAGTTAGCAGCAAGTTGTAGCTGTTCGTTTGAGGCATCCATCATATAGGGTTTATCTCTAGTAAGGTTGATTTTTTATGGCAACTAAAGTAATAAAAAATATAGGAATAGATAAACTCGGCCAAGGGAAAAAGTTATATGCGTCGTTTAAATTCTGAGCATGCAATAGAGGTGGCAATGGCAACATTGAGCGATTCTGAGCCAGTTTCTTGGATGGAAAACGACGGAATATGTATACGGTTTTCAACCATTTTTTCTACTTCTGGTGAGATTCCTTTTCCCTCATTTCCCATGATTAAGAGACCGTTTTTGCTGAGGTTTTGTGTGTAGATGTTTTCACCATCTAAAAAAGTACCATAGACAGGAATTTGCAACTCTTTGAGTTCGGTTAAAGTGGACGGTAAATCGAGATAAAAGACATTAACTCGGCAAATGGCACCCATTGAAGCTTGCACCACTTTGGGGTTAAAGGCATCGGCACTTCCTTTAGATGCAATTACGGTTTCTATACCAAACCAATCGGCTAGGCGAATGATTGTACCCATGTTGCCCGGATCTTGAATATCATCGAGCACTAAAGTGAGCGAATCTTTGCAGTTTTGAACACTAAAGGTGTGTTGTGGTAGTTGGCAAACGGCAATAACTGGTGGTACGCTTTTTAGTTGCGATACCTTTTTCATCTCCTCATCATTACATTCAATAATTTCGGCTTTTGGAGATACTAAATGGCCACTTTGTTTAATCCAACTTTTTGTAGCTAAGATAGTTACAAGAGATAATCCAGAGAAGAGAATATCCTCAACAATTTTTTCGCCCTCAGCAAAAAAGAGATTCTCCTCTTCGCGAAATTTCTTTCGAGTGAGCGAAGTAATTAGTTTTATCTTGTTTTTACTGAGTAAAGTCATTCTGTTTTTTTTAGAGTTCTAAAATATTACTTTTTCGTGAAATTAACTATTTCTAAGCGGCGAGCAATGTTTTTTTTGACTGGTGAGAGATATTTGTAACCATTAAGGGTTTATAAATAGAGTATTCATTCTATCTTTATGGCATCTTTTCTGTTCGTGAGGTTTAAAAATCTCTTTTTTCAAAATACTTAGAGCTATAATTTTGATTCGTAAGAGTTTATCAATCTATCTTTTTATTCTATTTGTTGGATTTATTACTGGATGTAGAACAACCAAATACGTTCCAGAAGGGGAGTATCTGCTCAAAAAAGTATCTATCAAGAATAAATCAGATCTTGTTTCTAAAGAGGAGCTAAGGCCCTACATTCGCCAGCGTACGAATGATAAAATTTTCTGGGTGTTTAACTTTCACCTCGGGCTCTATAATCTATCAGGTGAAAATCAAGAACACTGGTGGAACCGATGGTTACGTGATATAGGGGAAGCACCAGTACTTTTTCAGTCTAAATATGTTGATCAGAGCAGCATTCAAATAAAGCAGTCCCTAGTAAATAAAGGTTTTTTTCAAGCCATAGTCACTGATACGGTCATTTACTATCCTACGAAACGCAAGGTGAAAGTAAGATATAATATTTACCCAGGGGAGCAGTACAAAATTCTCGATGTTAAATATAAAATTGAAGATGACTCAATTAGAAAATTGGTACTTCCCGATAGTGTAAACTGTTTGTTAAAACCCAATGTTGCGTTTAGTTCTTCAATACATAATGCTGAAAGAGAGCGCATTACCAATTTACTTCGGCGAAATGGATATTATGCTTTTTCGAAGGAGTATATTTGGTTTCTTTCTGATAGTTTGTATGGGAACTATCAAATTGCAGACTCGTTGATGCTAAAAAAAGAGATTTTAAAAACGAGTGCTGGTTTGGATAGTTTAGCCTTGCACTCGCGGTACAAAATCAATTCAGTTGTATATAATCTTAATTATATACCCCTCATTACCGCAAATTCTGAACCTTATCGGGTTGATACACTTCATCTGAATAACAACATCATTCTTTATAATAAAGAACCATACATTCGTCCATCGGTATTACTTTTTTCGAGTCAGATAGACAGTGGAGATGTGTATGATTATATGAAAGTTCAGCGTTCGCAGAATATGTTATCGAGTTTGCGGACGTTTAATTTGGTTAACATTAATTTTAAAGAGACAGGGAAAAGAGATTCGGCTGGATACAAGCTTCTCGATTGTAATATAGCCATGGCTCGCGCCAAAGCACAATTTTATTCTGTGGGTGTTGAGGGTACCAACTCCTCTGGCAACTTCGGCATTGGTACAAAATTCAAATATCAACACAAAAATATTTTTAAAGGAGCCGAACTCTTCACCTTTAATGCTCGTGTAGCTGGTCAGCGCCAATTTACCCGCTCACATGATCCATTCAATACTCTTGAAATTGGTGCCGACATGGGCATAGAATTTCCGAAATTCTTAGTACCCGTAAAAATTGAGAATTTCAGACGTCGTTATAACCCAAAGACAACGCTAAATGTCTCGTATAACTATCAAAAGCGTCCCGACTATATTCGCACATTGGGCAATACGCAGGTTAGTTACAATTGGCGATCGTCTCGTTATGTGACACAAATATTGACACCAATATCATTTAATTATGTGAAAATACCGTATGTCGATCCTACTTTTTGGGCGCAAATAGACAGTTCGCTCTTACGGTATAGTTACGAAGATCACCTTATTTTAAATGCTGCTTATGCTTATGTTTTTAGTCAGCAGAAACCCGGTGTTCGCGAAAACTTCTGGTATTTTAGAGGTGCTTTAGAGGAGGCCGGAAATATACTCAATGCCACTAAAATATTTACTTATACATCGAGCGATGGTTATAAAACACTTTTTAATGTTCGGTATGCCCAATACATTAAAGGTGAAGTAGATTTACATTACACTTTTTTTGCTGGTAAGATCAACTCAATTGCCTATCGTTGTTTTTTAGGTGTGGCCTATCCTTATGGCAACATGGAGGTTCTTCCGTTTGAAAAGCAATATTTTTCTGGCGGAGCCAATGGTATACGCGGTTGGCCTGTAAGGGGCATTGGGCCTGGCGCTCACAAAACAAATAGTACCGAAATTTTTAACCAAATGGGTGATATGAAGCTTGAGATGAATGCCGAATATCGCTTTAAGCTCTTTTGGGTGCTCGAAGGTGCCGTGTTTGTAGATGCTGGAAATATATGGACAACCCGCCAACGCGCTGAAGTTCCTGAAGGACAATTCGATATTAATACGTTCTATAACCAAATTGCCGTGGGCACAGGGGCTGGACTCCGTATGGATTTTAACTACTTTTTGTTACGTCTCGATTTAGGGATTCAAGCTCTTGATCCATCACGAGAAGAGGGCGATCGTTGGACTCTTGGCCGATACCCTTTATCAACAGATAGAATGGCCTTTAACTTTGCCATTGGATATCCTTTCTAATGACCTTTCATGTTCTCATTTTGCAGTCACTAAGGTGGCGTTTTTGATTTGAACATTAAAAAAGTTGCTACATATATTTTTGAAATCCAGTTTTGGGTGTCAGGGCCTAGGCTAAAACAAAGATATTTCAAATAACGCACATCTCTAAACAGTTTAACGTTTGGTTATTGTGGTGTCGTAAAGAGTAGACAAAATCAAAAAAATATTTTTTTCAAATGTAAATTTGCCTCTATCTTTTGGTTGATACGACAAAAATATAATACCTTTGCACTGCTTTGGTTCTGAAGCCACAATCGTGGTGTAGGATGAAAAGGGAAACAGGTGAAAATCCTGCACAGTCCCGCTGCTGTAAGCTCTTTAAAACATTTTGAAAATACCATTGCCACTGAAAAAGGTGTCCAATTTTGAGAGATTGGAGATTTGAGTTCGGGAAGGCATTCAAAATGAGAGTAAGTCAGAAGACCTGCCAAGGCACAACGTTTTTCAGAAGCTTTCGAGGAAAAAGCGACGAAACATCAGCAAAATAAACATTTCTTTTGCCTTTGTGGGTTCATTTTCGGAAGCTATTTGGTTGATTTCACTTCATCAAATAGTAGATGTTTAATTTTAAGTCTTTACTCTTTTTATTGTTTTTTTTGGCATCTGCTCTTTTGGCTTCGTCTCAAGAGAGGGTTGTTGCCGATACCACCACGCACCATAATTTAGGCGAAGTGGTTATTGATGGGCAGCAGATTAAGCGTCATCGTTCGGCCATGCCCATTCAGCAATACAATGAAGCCGACATCAAACAACTTAATGCCAATAATATTGCGGATATCGCCAAGCACTTTGCTGGCGTTACGGTTAAAGACTATGGCGGTATTGGTGGCATAAAAACGGTGTCGGTGCGTGGTTTGGGTGCAGCACATACAGGAGTTTGTTACGATGGCGTGATGGCGAATGATGTACAGAGTGGACAAATTGATGTGGGGCGTTTCTCTATCGAAAATATCGCAGAGGTGTCGTTATCTAATGGGCAGCCCAACGATTTTTTTCAGCCAGCACGAATGTTTGCTTCGTCTTCGGTTCTTTCGTTTAGCTCAATGGCCTATAAAAACGATAGCACTAATCCATTTTACGGTAAAGCAACACTTAAAGCTGGTTCGTTTGGACTGGTAAATCCATCCATCATTTTAAATAAAGGTTTTGCCAAAAAATGGAGCGCTACGCTAACGGCAGATGGAATTACAGCGAATGGCGAGTATAAATTTGATGAAGATTTAAATCCTGGTGGCAGTAAGCCCAATATAATAGAGAAAACACGAACAAATGGCGATGTACATTCATTTAAATCGGAAGCTCAGGTAGTTGGATATTTAAAAGAGTTTGAAACACTCACTTTCAAAACTAATTACTACTATTCCGAGCGTGGTTTGCCAGGGGCAGATGTTTTATACGCCGCAAACGCCGAGGATAGAATGTTGGATAAGGGTTCCCATGCGCAGCTTCTGTATAAAAATAAGCAGTCGTGCATCTTTCAATACCAAGGTCAAGCATCGTTCAATAGTGCTTTTATGCGCTATTCAGAAGTAAATGCATCAATTAATACATTACCCAATAATACTCAAATAAACGACTATACTCAAAATGAGTACTATTTATCGGGTACAGCGCAATATTTCCCTATAAATAAAATTGCTGTAACGGGAGCTATTGATTGGTTTTATAATGACTTAATCTCAGAAACCAATTTATACATTCTGTATAATGCCTCGCCCGTCCGACAAACATACTTAGCTAATTTGGCGGCTAAATATTTCTCGCAACGATTGACTGTTGGTGCAAACGTGCTCTATACTGCTACTTATGAGAGTTCAGATAAGAATGCGGCTCCCGATCGTCATAAATTTAGTCCAACCATTAGTTTTTCGTATCAGCTTTTATCTGACACTGAACTGAGGCTAAGAGGCTATTATAAGAATATTTTTAGACTACCAACGTTTGCCGAGCTCTATTACCATAATTTTGGATACTCAGAACTACGACCAGAAATTACAAATCAGTATAATTTAGGCTTGCTTTATAGGGCTAATAGTCTATTTTTTCTTTCCGACTTTGAGTTTACCCTAGATGGTTACTATAACGAGGTGAAAGATAAGATAACCATTCTTTTAAAAATTCCCTTTTCAACAGTTAGTAATGTAGGGAATGTAATAATAAAAGGTTGCGATGCAGGTTTGAAAACTCGCTTACCTTTTAATAGAGTTAGCGGTTTACTGTTTAACGCCAACTACTCATACCAACTAGCGCAAGATAGAACAAGTGGGAACAGACGTTATGGTAAGCAGATTCCTTATACACCTGTTCACTCAGGATCGGGTTCCATAGCCTATTACTTTAGTCATTTGGAGTTTGGTTATAATTTGCTCTATTCAGGGACTCGTTGGTCGGGTCAATATGATAAGCAAGCAAATCCTAGTATGTTAAAAATCTATGCCGAACATAGTTTGTATGGAAAATATAGTTACAAGAAAGCGATGCTAATGGCTGAAGCGATTAATTTGACAGATCAGCAGTATGATATTGTGAAAGACTATCCAATGCCAGGCATTAATTATAGACTTACATTAAGTTATACCTTTTAATATATAATCAGTTATTAATACTAATCAGTTTAAAAATGAAAACAAACAGTTTTAAGTTACTATTGATCTCATCTTTTTTGGCACTGTTTTTTGTAGCCTGTGAATCAGATGATAATGGCGTTATAGAAGTGCCAAAAGTGAGCACAGGTGTATTGGTTCTAAATCAAGGGAGTTACAAACAAAATAACTCGTCGATCTCTTATTACGATTTTACAACCAAAACTACGAACGCTGATATCTTTTCGTCAGCAAATAATAGAGTAATTGGCGATGGTGCCCAAGATGCCATATTATATGGTTCAAACCTATATGTTACAGTTACTGAATCAAGCGTTCTTGAAGTGATTGATCCGAAAACGGGTTTTTCAAAGAAATCTATCAGTTTAACCAACGGGACTGCCCCTCGTAAGCCAAGATCTATGGCAGCATTTAACGGTAAAATTTTTATTACTCTTTTCGATGGTAATGTTGCCAAATTTGATACCACTAAGCTAGAGGTTGAAGCAATTATACCTGTTGGCCCAAACCCTGAGGAAATTGTAGCTGCGAACAACCTTTTATATGTGGCTATTTCGGGAGGTAGAGCTGCTGTTAATGATAGCACGATTTCGGTAATCGACCCAATTACATTTAAAGAGCTGAGAAAAATAAAAGTAGTTTTGAATCCTACTAAAATTACTGCAGATAGTCGCGGTAATCTTTATGTTATTTCGAGTGGTAATTACGGCAAGATAAAAGCAACGCTTCAACGCATTGATGTAGGCACAGAAAAAGTTACATCAATCTTAGGTTTTCAGCCTTGGAACTTTACTATTTCTAATGATATTCTTTATTTAACAACTTATGATTATGAGGCTTATAACATCATAAATAAAAAGTATTATAAATACAATATCCAAAGTGATAACAAGGTTATGACAGAATTTATTCCCACAACGTCTATTGCCACTAATCCTTATAGTTTAGATGTTGACCCAACCAATGGCGATATTTATGTTGGCGAAACCGACTATTCTACTCCGGGAAAAGTTAATGTTTTTAATGCCGATGGTTCGGTAAAAACTACAATAAATGTGGGCATTAGTCCTAGCCAAACACTATTCTTATCAAAATAGATATTAGTTTATTTTTCCATAAATGGGAATAGCCGTAAAAGGTTATTCCCATTTTTTATTTACTCTAAAACC
>JAYVSA010000170.1:0-2115 GCA_043775765.1 Breznakibacter sp.
TGTAAATCCATCCGTAGAAAGGTTCGTTCTGCCTGTTCAAAAGTTAGAAATTGCAATGATATTAGTCTTTGACCAAACAGGTTGAACCATTATTGCAGATGCATGTTTAATTTTTTGTTCAAATTATTTGTTTGTTCAAATAAATTTATAGACTTTTGCGCCATAAATCATTCCCCAAAGAACTATGAGCCACCTACTGAATACAACCCTATTGAATTTTAAACCAATCAGTTTGCATGAGATGGACTGTGTGATGCTGATGAATCGAGTTGACAAAAAGTTTTGGATGGATATGTGCCATTTAGAGCAGATACTGGGCGAATTAACCAATAGTTATTGGATTTTAGAGGATGATGAAGAGCGCTCAATAAAATATAAATCAACCTATTACGACACGCTAGACGATATGCTCTATATGCATCATCATAATGGGGAGTCTAATAGATATAAAGTTCGGAAGCGAAAATATGTTAAATCGAACCGAAACTACATGGAAATTAAATTTAAAACAGCCGAAGGCAGAACCATAAAAGAGCGAATAATAACTGGCGATAGACACCATCATTTTACAAAAGAAGAGAGTGCTTTTATAGAGCAGTTAACCCTCCAATCGGCCAATGCCTTTGTGCCAAGTTTAGAGTCTAAATTTCAACGAATTACACTTGTTAATAAGTTGTTGCCAGAACGTGTAACCATAGATGTTAAACCTGAGTTTAAAACTAAAGAAGGGAAGCTTAAACTTCATAATTTAGTTATCATTGAGGTAAAAAGCGATGCACACAATACCGATTCACTAATGGTAAAAAAACTGAGTGAGCAGGGAATAACAAAAACAGGTTTTAGCAAATATTGTATTGGTAGAGCTTTGCTGGATCCGACCTTAAAACAAAATCAGTTTGAGAGCAAAATCGGTCGTTTAGTTGCGAAGATTTTAGTTGAGATTATTCCTGAAGAACAACTTGTTTTGGATGCTAATTAATGTTTGATATTAGTGTAACACAGCGGTTTTAATCCACTTTGATTTGCCTTTAGGAACAGAATATTAAGCAGATTTAATTCTTGATTAAAATAATAGGTTACTCAATCTGTTTTTAATTATCTTCGCAGTACAAATTTAATTATACTGTGGAGAAATGCATTGTAATAATTCCTACTTATAACGAGAAGGAGAACATAGAAGCAATAATAAAGGCGGTTTTTAACTTGCCTAAACCTTTTGAAATACTGATTGTTGACGATGGTTCACCAGATGGAACCGCCAATATTGTTAAGAATCTTCAAAAGATATATCCCGCACAACTCCATATTTTAGAACGAAAAGGTAAACTTGGTCTCGGTACCGCTTACATAGCTGGTTTCAAATGGACTTTGCCTCGGGGGTACGACTACATTTTTGAGATGGATGCCGATTTTTCTCACAATCCTGTAGATCTGATTCAACTACTCGATGCTTGCTTGGCAGGTGGCGATATGGCAATTGGATCGAGGTACAAGTCGGGCGTGAATGTTATAAATTGGCCTATGGGACGCGTAATTATGAGCTACTGCGCTTCAATGTATGTGCGCTTAATTACTCGTATGCCCATTATGGATACCACGGCTGGCTTTAAATGTTATACCCGTAAGGTTCTTGAAACTATTCAGTTAGATCGAATTCGCTTAAAAGGATATGCCTTTCAAATAGAGATGAAATTCACGGCTTGGAAATATGGATTTAACATTGTTGAGGTTCCTATTGTTTTTACCGATCGCCAAAAGGGTTCATCTAAAATGAGTGGTGGTATTTTCAATGAGGCTGTTTGGGGAGTTATTAAAATGAAAATAGCGAGTTGGTTTAAAAAGTATGAAGTGTAATTAAAGGACGGAATTAGGTTCTTTGTTTAATATAAATCATTATCCACTAACACATTAAACTATGAAAAGGGTAATTATTAAAAATGCTACAATTGTAAATGAGGGAGTTTCTCAAAAGGGAAGCGTCCTTATAGAAAACGATATTATACAAAAGATTTTTTACGGTGAATTGCCATCCGACCAAAATCATGAATTCATTGATGCCGAAGGACTTCTGTTAATCCCTGGAGTAATTGATGATCAGGTGCATTTTCGTGAACC
>JAYVSA010000171.1:0-4962 GCA_043775765.1 Breznakibacter sp.
CACCCAGCCACTGCGGGCTATCCGTTTCTGTCCCTCACCCGTTGGCAGTTTTAAGTTGAAAAAAACTACTTCAAAAAACGTTCAAACCCATCAGACATAGCCACTTTTAACGAGTCTCCCTCTGAATAGATAAAATAGCCACACAGAGTGGTATCGGTTTTTAAGTAGCGCAAACTCTTTTCGAGTCCCATAACCATAAAGGCCGTTGAGAAACCGTCCGCCAATGCACAATTTTTATGAATAACCGAGGCACTCAATAGGTTATGCGTTACTGGTTTGCCTGTTGTAGGATCTATGAAATGTGAAAATTTCTTGCCATCTCTAATGAAAAACTTTCTATAACTGCCCGATGTTGAGAGCGCCTCGCCATCTAAATTTACAATTTGCTCCATTTCGCGGTTTACGGCCAATGAGTCGTAAATGGGTTTGTCTATGCCTATTTTCCAAGTTATTTGTTTGGCGCTCAATCCTTTAGACTTAACCTCGCCCCCTATTTCAACCATATAATTGGTTATGCCTCTCTTCTCCAACAGCGCTACCACCTCGTCTACCGCCAGTCCATCGCCCACCGAACTTAAATTGACTGTAATAGCCGGGTTTTGCTTAACGAACAAACCATTTGACAATGAAACCTTTTGATAACCAACGAGTTTGAGGAGAGAATCAATTTGGGTACTTGTAATATTTTGTCGTCTTTTACTCCCAAAACCCCAGCTATTTATAAGTGGAGCAACCGTAATATCGAATGCTCCGCGTGAGCTGTCTGCCACTAATTTGCAAATGT
The DNA here is from genome assembly GCA_043775765.1 of Breznakibacter sp. Classification (GTDB taxonomy): domain Bacteria; phylum Bacteroidota; class Bacteroidia; order Bacteroidales; family Marinilabiliaceae; genus JAGPHP01. Next base: position 785 of record JAYVSA010000171.1, read on the forward strand.
GATAAGCTTTGATAAAAACAGAATCTACCTCCTTGCTTTTGTTGCTATTGATGAGCGAGGTTGTGGATGTAGAATCGTACACCGATAGCGACCTATTAATGGCATCTAAAACGGTGTCTATTTGTGCTTTAGTGATAGGTTTTGCATTATCTTTATATACAATATGATAGGTTGTAGCAAAGGCATTACCTTCTATATAAACATATTGATTCTCGTGAGTGCATCCTAAAAAAGCAACAAAGAGAGAGAGAAATGATATCCTAAGAAACTTCATAATAAAAAAATATTTGAAAGAGACGAGTAATTATACGAACCCCCCAAAGCTATAACATCTGGTTTTGAAGAGAAACATAAAATTCACAGCATCTTACGAATGGGCTAGCTTTCAACAAAAGTGTTGCGCTTGCAGGTGCTCAGATGTGCAGGGCACTAGGATTTCTAAGTCTTTCCAAATGTAAGTATATTTTTTTTTCGAGATGTCTAACTTCGAGGTTAAATTCTTCGGTGTATGGCAGTCGTTACTATTTAGTTCGTGCTCTTCGAGTTGTTTCTTTTGTTGCAGTTGTATTTGTTGTGGTTTGTAGTTAGTTGTCTGAATATGAGCAGATAGCCATGTTTATTATTTAATAAGAAAAACAAAATATCATGGTTTTTGGTTTTCAATAAAAAAATAACATATCTTTGTTTCGTATTTTTACGAAACACGAAACGCAATGATTGCAGAAACAAAATACTACACCGATAATCAAGAGAAAATTGCCCGCTACGGAAAGGCTCTATCCCACCCGGTACGCGTTTTTATACTCGATTACTTAGCCAACAACCTTGAAAAATGTTGCTACAGTGGCGATATGGCTGAGGAACTCCCTATTGCCCGCTCTACACTCAGCGAACATCTCAAAGAGCTTAAGAAAGCAGGTTTGATTCAAGGTGAGATTAATCCCCCTTACATCAAATATTGTATTAATCGTGAGAATTGGGAAGATGCCAAACTAATATTTTCTGGCTTCTTTAAACGCTAAAAAAATTTAACCAGCTATTTCGGGATATTCCGAAATATAAAAACTAGATATATTATGGATATTCAAATTTTAGGTTCGGGATGCGCCAAGTGCAAAACCCTTGAAAAACTTACACGTGATGCAGTTGCTGAGGTTGGAGCTGATGCAAATATCTCTAAGGTAGAAGATATAGTAGAGATAATGAAATTCAATGTTATGGCAACACCAGCATTGGTTGTGAATGGCAAAGTTGAAATTAAAGGACGTGTTCCTTCGTTGGATGAAATTAAAGAAGTTTTAAAGAAATATTAGATAGAAAGGAAATACTGTAGAAACAACAATTACATAAAGCATTAATTATGAGAAAGATATTGTTAATGGGTGTGGCATTGCTTATGATGCTGGGCTCAATTTCTTGCAACGCGCAAGAAAGTAAAAAGGCGGTAACATCAACCGTTTCTAGTGCCAAAGTTGAGGTGTATTATTTCCATTTTACTCGCCGTTGTAATACTTGTGTATCGGTTGAAGAGAATGCCAAATTGGCTCTTGAAACCATTTACGCCGACAAGGTTAAATCGGGCGAATATACCTTTACAGGCATAAACCTTGACGATTCAAGCAGCAAAGCGCTTGCCGAAAAACTAGGTGTTGGCGGACAAACTTTACTTGTTGTTTGTGGCAATAATAAGGTTGATATTACCGACAAAGGTTTTATGAATGCCCACGACCTAGAGAAAATGGAGGTTGTGATTAAGAAAGCCGTTGATAATGTGGTAATTATGTAATATACTAACAATATCAATACATGGTGCTGCGCACCAAAATATCTGTAGAAATAATTGAAAAATAAACAAAGGTGCAGCGCACCGAAATATTTAATTAATGGCCAATACTTATACACAATGTTATTTTCACTTAGTTTTTGCGGTTAAAGATCGTAATGCATTAATAAAAGATGATTGGAGAAATCAACTTGAAATGTACATCACAGCCATTGTCCAAAACAATAAACATAAATTACTCGCAATTGGCTCAATGCCCGACCACATACACATATTTATTGGATATAACGTAAATCAGTTAATTCCAGATTTGGTTGAGCAAATTAAAACGTCTACTAATGCGTGGATAAAAGAGAGAAATTTGTCAAAATATAAATTTGAGTGGCAAAAAGGTTATGGCGCATTTACTCATTCACGATCCCAATTAGAGGCCGTTACAAAATATATATTGTCGCAAGAAACGCATCACCAAAAGGAGACATTCAGAGACGAATATTTGAAAATTTTGCAAAAAAATGATGTTGAATTTAAAGGCGAATATCTTTTTGATTTTTTTGAATAGATATATGATTTTGATAGTGCGGTGCTCTGCACCTTTAAAAATGGCTACGTCTAAGGAGCTACAAATATTTAGCGGCGCTGCCGCATCAACAGAATCAAATATATCATCAACCAAAAATTCAATATCATATTAAATAACTTTACCATGGAGTTCTTACAATCTATTCTCGAAAACTCACAATACTCGTTCGTAACTGCACTGGTGCTAGGGTTGATGACTGCCATTAGTCCTTGTCCACTTGCTACAAACATTTCGGCAATTGGGTTTATAAGTAGAGATTTGGTTGATAGAAAGCGTGTTTTTTTTAATGGTGTAGTCTACACTCTTGGACGTGCCATTAGCTATACCGCATTAGCCGTAATACTCTTTTTTGGCGCAAGCAAAATGAATATATCAATGATTTTTCAGGGTTGGGGCGAAAAACTCTTAGGGCCATTATTGATTGTTATTGGGTTGTTTATGCTTGATGTATTAACTCTAAAATTTCCTGCGCTATCGAACCTAACCGAACGGATTAGCGAGAGAGGAAAAGGCAGTTATTGGAGTACTCTTTTATTAGGAATGGTGTTTGCCTTGGCCTTTTGCCCATATAGTGGCGTGCTTTACTTTGCCATGCTCATACCAATTACGGTTGCTAGTGCTAGCGGATTGTATTTGCCAATTGTTTTTGCCTTAGCAACTGGTTTGCCTGTTATTGTTTTTGCGTGGTTACTCGCCTTTGCGGTTGGTAATGTGGGCAAACTTTACAATCACATAAAAACGTTTGAGAAGTGGTTTAGGCGTGTTGTTGCAGTTCTATTTATTGCTGTAGGAGCGTATTATATTCTTCTGTTTTTTGTGTAAAAAATTTTATAAAATCATTTCGGTATTTATCGAAATAAAAAAATAATTATGAAACTAAATAAGAAAATAGTTACTCCACTTGCACTGTTACCTCTTTGGCTTCTTCTTTATATGAATCTTCTGCCAATAACCGATTGGCTAATCAATACGGTTTTTACCATGCCCAAATGCACTCATCTTACCGAAACCTTACGATTTTTTGTATTTGAAGTTCCCAAAGTAATCATGCTTTTAGTGTTAATCATCTTTTTGGTAGGCATCATACGTACCTATTTTACACCAGAAAAAACACGCAAAGCATTAGAGGGGAAAACCCTTTTTACAGGCAATGTTTTAGCGGCTATGTTGGGTATTGTTACACCGTTTTGCTCCTGCTCGGCAATTCCATTGTTTTTAGGATTTATTGAAGCGGGTGTACCTTTGGGTGTTACCTTTTCGTTTCTGATTGCCGCTCCTATGATTAACGAAGTGGCTGTAATTCTGCTATTTGGCTTGTTTGGTTGGAAAGTAGCTCTTATTTATGTAGGTACTGGTTTAGTCATTGCCATTTTATCGGGATGGATAATTGGCAAACTAAAGCTAGAGAAATATGTTGAGGATTGGGTGTATAAGTTAAAAGCTGGCGATGGTGAAGAGGTTGAAGAGGTGCTGACTTTTGAAAAACGTATTAGTCTGGGATTTAATGCCGTAAAAGAGATCGTTGGTAAAGTTTGGATTTACATTGTAATTGGCGTAGGTGTAGGTGCTGCGGTTCATGGTTTTGTTCCTGAGAGCTATATGGCTGAACTTATGGGAAGTTCAACATGGTACTCGGTGCCGTTATCGGTTCTTATTGGTGTTCCGCTATACTCTAATGCAGCGGGTATCATCCCTATTGTGAGTGTTCTCATTGAAAAGGGTGTTCCACTGGGTACAGCATTAGCCTTTATGATGTCGGTTATTGGTTTATCGTTGCCTGAGATGATTATTCTAAAAAAAGTTTTAAAGATG
>JAYVSA010000172.1:0-3682 GCA_043775765.1 Breznakibacter sp.
CAGTAGATGAACGCCTCCTTTATAGTAAAATAATGGGATTTGTGAAGAAGCCTTTTATTATAGAAAATCAGGGAGTTAAGGTGGTCATTGAAGAGAAGAAAGCATCTACCAGATGTATTGATTTGGAGTATCTAATTCGTCGCACTAAATCGAACCCAGAGTTAATGATGGAGATGATTTCGCTTTACTTAGAGCAAACGCCAACCCTTATTGACTCAATGAAACAGAGTTTGCTCGAAGAAAATTGGCCATCGCTTTACACGGCAGTTCATAAAATAATACCCTCTTTTGCCATTATGGGCATCAGCACCGATTTTGAAAATATGGCCAAGCGGGTTCAGGAGTACGCAACCACCCGTAAACAAGATGTGGAGATTTCAGACATGATAACCCGACTCGAAACTGTATGTTTACAAGCCTGTGTGGAGTTACAAGTAGAATATAACCTAATAAAAAGCAACACCAAATGATTGCAGCTCGCAAAACATTAGTATTCTTGGTCGATGATGATGCGCTCTATTTAAAGGCGCTTGAAATCGATTTCAAACAAAATGAAGCGTATGAGGTTAAAACCTTTTCGTCGGGCGAGTTGTGTTTACTAGCTCTCGATCAAAATCCCGATATTATTATTCTTGATTACCAGTTAGATAGTATTGAAGAAGGTGCCATAGATGGTATTCAAACATTAGATAAAATTAAAGAGTTCAATGCTCAAATACCAGTAATTATAGTCTCGGCACAAGACAAAATAGCCGTTGCAGTTGATTGCATGAAACACCAAGCTTTAGACTATTTTGTGAAGTCGGAAACGGCTTATATTCGCTTAGATAAAGCCATTCAGGATATGTTGAAACGCAATAAAATGCAGCAAACATTGAATTGGTATATGAATAAATCGTAGATCGTTAAAATGTTTTGCATATTCATCTCTTAGAATGTGGGATGGTAGGGACAGCTCGCGAGTTGTCCTTTTTTTGTTGTAAATGAGGGCAAAATATTATAAGAATGGACAGCTCACGAGCCTAGCGCACACTTTTTATCTATCTCATGTGTGTTTCGTTATAAAAAGTGCAGCGCACTTAAATATTTGTAGACAAGGTATTTGACAAAGAAGCGAAGGTGCATCGCACCGAAATATCATAACCCACACGACAACGCTCGGCTCTGCCGCTTTGCTTGCAAAGAATTTCATTATATCAAAAACTAATAATTTCAATGAATAAAACAGATATTTCGGTGCTCTGCACCTTTTGACAAACTTATATTTGACGTACTACAAATATTTAGCGGCTCTGCCGCGTAAACGTTATCACATTTAGAATCAACTAAATATACCTTGCATTATTATATTTAAATACCTCCCAAAACGGATTAAAGAGTAGCTTTATATTTATAGAAATTAGTTATTAAAAAAAGGGACAGGTCGCAACCTGTCCCTTTTTTGATGTTATTCTCTGAATTTTTAGTTTTGTACAAAATGGAACTCTTTTTTCGAGGTGCCATCCATAATGTAATACCATAACGCCTTTTCTTCAAGTTTTAGAATAACCTGAGTTTGAGAGGCTTGATTGGTAATACCAGTTATTCTTAACTCCTCATCGTTGTTCTGAAATGCCCAAGTACCTTTGCCGCTTACTAAGCCCCATTGGTATGAATAGTTCTTCTCGTTGGTATAGGTTTCTGTGTATCCGTTGTAAAGAGGTGTGAAATCCACTCCATCTACTTTGTAACTGTCAATTTTCCAGGTGTTTGCCACGCGTTCCGACCTCGAGATTAGAGTGATTCCAGTGTTGTCATCGTACTTGCTGCAACTCACGCTTGTAAAAAGCACAACAGCCGAAAATAACATAAAGCTCAAAAATTTAGTTCTATTTTTCATTTATGGTTTATAAGTCGTGAAAACATTTTCACAATGCAAGTTCGGTCATTTTTGCCCCATTTGTTTTACACAATTCTATCCCTATTTTGCAACATTCATCTATTTATGAATGGATGTTTTCTAACTCATAAATTCTAAGCCTATTTTTAAGACGTGTAATCTCCATTTGCATCATAGCATTTTTCTGAAGCAAATAGGTAACCGTCTCTATCCCCTCGAGGTTGATGTCTAAATCGTAATGGAATCGGATTATTTGCTCGAGATGTGCGAGCTCAGTTATTGGCACAAATCGTTTCTCTTGAATGGTTATAAGTTCTACCAATCCTGAGTTTTGGAGTTGTGATACGAATTCGACTTCAACCTGATGGTGCAGGCAAAAATCATCTAAACGAATAAGTTTTACTTTAGACATATAGTTATTTTTTATTGTAGATGAGATAGTTGGTTGAAAAGATCTCGTTGAGTATCGTTCAGGTTCGTTGGAATTTTAACCTGAAAAGTAATGAACAGATCGCCAAACCTGTTAGCTTGTTTATATACAGGAAATCCCTTCTCTTTGAGTTTTATCTTAGCGCCATTTTGAGTTCCTGGTGCTACCTTGAGCTTCACTTTTCCATTGAGAGTATCTACGGTTATTTCACCACCTAAAACTGCATCGTAAATTGTTATTTCAACCGTTGCATATAAGTTTTCATCAAGCCGTTTAAAAACCGTGTGGTTGGCAACTGTAAAGGTTATATACAAATCGCCATTGGGCCCGCCATTGACTCCTTCGCCACCGTGGCCAGTTATTTTGATGGTCTGACCATTTTCAACACCTGCCGGCACTGTAATTCGCAACTTTTTACCATTAACATCCAGTGTTTGTTTGTGCGATGTGTAAGCATCGAGCAACTCTAAATGGAGTTCGGTTGTATAGTCTTGTCCTCTGAAGTTTTGGGCTCGCTGACCACGTCTATTGGGTTGTTGACCAAACATCGACTCAAAAAAGCTTGAGAAATCACCATCCGCTTGTTGCGAACCAAACGGATTATTGCCTTGATTTGTTGATTGTTGTCGACCACTCGTCCTGTTGCCGTGCTCCTGATTTTCTTTCCAATCGGCAGCCTGTTGGTCATATTTAGCCCGTTTTACGGGGTCACTTAAAACCTCATTAGCCTCATTTATTTCCTGAAACTTGGCTTTAGCATCTTTGTCATCTGGATTGATATCGGGGTGGTGTTTGCGAGCCAGCTTCCGATAGGCGACTTTAATCTCTTTTGGAGTAGCCGTTTTAGCAATAGCCAAAATTTGGTAGTAGTCTATAAAGGCCATTGAAGATGTATAAAGTTAAGCTGAAAGTACACCTGTAGGGTTTTAAAAACCGAACAGGTGTACTTGAATTACAATAAATAGGGTTGGTTTGGTGGTTTAATCCAAATGATTTGGATAATCAGTATATCCCAAAGCCGATGAAGTGTATAGATTCTCGGATTTAAGTTCAGTAGCTAGAGGCAGATTATATTTGAAGCGTGTAACCAAATCAGGATTATTAATAAATGGTCTTCCAAAAGCCACTAAATCGCCGAGTTCATTCTCAATATCATCGAGTGCGCTCTTCTGGTTATATCCTCCCGAAAGGATTAGTGTATTTTTAAAATCTCTACGAATCTCTCTTTTAACGTCTTGAAGCATAGCGGTATTACCCATATCAGAATGAGCAACCAAATGCATAAAAGCAATGTCAATGAAGTTTAGTTTCTCGGCCATATATTTAAAGGTATCGTCAATTTTTGGATACACCGTTGTTTCGCTCACCATGCC
>JAYVSA010000173.1:0-9029 GCA_043775765.1 Breznakibacter sp.
GTAAGGGCAATAAAACAAGGGTAGTGTCGGAGCTAATAAGAATTTCTACATCAATTGTAACGCTTATTATGTTCGACAATAAGTTGTTGTAGGTAAGCATCACGCCTTTCGGAGAGCCGGTAGTTCCACTGGTATATATAATTACGGCAACATCTTCTAATTCGGGATTAAAGGAATAGGAGTTTATTGTTGTTACCTCTAAATCTTCAACATCGTCAATTACAATGACTGTGGGTGCTAGGTTTAGAGTTTTAAGGATGGTCTCTAAACGATCTTTTAATTTTAAGGAGACAAAAATAGTTGTCGGATTGCTGTCGGAAATAATGTAGGCAATCTCTTTTTCGGTTGCCATATAATCTATAGGTATCACGGCAGCTTTGCCTATCCATGCCGCATAAAAAGCGTATACCCAGCCACGTCTATTCTCTGAAAGGATGGCGATGTTTGATTGAGGCGCTATTTTTGAGATTAATGCTATACTTAAAGCCCTCTGAACCAACTGATGGTGAGAAATGCGGATTGAACCTTCTACAATCGCCAAATCTGTGCTATTAGTTAAGAACATACAAATACGTTTTGTGAAATAACTTGTGATTCGGTAAGGGCAAAAACTGTACCCAACTAAAATTTGGATGTTTGCCGTTCATTTTTCAACACTATTTTCGCAAAAATTACCCAATAAAGTTACCAATTATTAACCTTAGTCTGGAGATTTGAGCTGGTAATTTGACCAATGTCGGGGTTTTCTTAATCGTGATGGTATGGTTCGTTTTTCAGAATGGTCATAGCTCGATAGAGTTGTTCCACAAAAATAAGCCGAACCATTTGGTGAGAAAAGGTCATCTTGCTCAATGATATTTTACCATTGGCTCTTGAGTAAATTTCGGGAGAAAACCCATAAGGTCCGCCAATTATAAAAATGAGGTTTTTACAACCCGAAAGCATTTGTTTTTGTAGGAATATGGAGAATTCTCTTGAGCTGTTTTGATTGCCATTCTCATCGAGGAGAATTACGGTGTCGGGGCTCTCAATTTGCGCCAATAAAGCTTCACCTTCTTTGGCTTTTTGTTGTGTTTCCGATAAATTTTTACTGTTTTTAATATCTGGAATTACAATCATCTCAAAGGTGAGATAATGTTTTAATCTGGCTTCGAATTTTTGAATTCCTGTTTGTAAATAGAGATCATCTGTTTTGCCTATGACCAGAAGTTTGAGCTTCATACGAATTTATTTTCTGCAATAATATTGAGGTGCAAAAGTAATCAGTAAATAGATAAATTGTATAAAAGGCACTGTATTTGTTATTTTTTCAATTATTTGTAATACAATTTTTATTTGTGTTAACTTTGTAGCGGTTTTAATACTGTTTTTCTATGAAAAAGATATTGTTAATGTTGGTTACTTGGAGCTTGTTGGCAAGTGCTATGCATGCTCAAAGCAATAATTTACCCTCGTCGGTTATACGCTCAACGCAGGAAGGTGATTCGCGTGCATTAGCACAAGGATTTAATGATAATATTGAAATTATTCTGCCAAATAAGAGTGGTGTTGTGTATAGTAAAAGTCAAGCCGAATACATAATGGGTGATTTTTTTAGACAAAATCCACCCACTTCATTTGCCATCATTCACCAAGGACAACGAGAGAATTCATCTTTTGCTATTGGAAAATATGGTTCGTCGAATGGAGCATTCCGTTTTTCTTTTCTCACCAAAAGCGAAGGCGGAGCAATATTAATCATACAAATAAGAATTGAGAAGGAAAATGAGTAACGAAGAGATTTTAGCAAGTTTTATAGAAAGTGCCATTAAAGAAGATGTTGGCGATGGCGATCACTCTTCGTTAGCGTGTATTCCGAGTACCGCTGTTGGAAAAGTTCAACTGATAGTAAAAGAGGATGGTATTCTTGCTGGGGTAGATATTGCGTACCTCGTATTTAAGAGGCTCGACAGCACCATTACTTTTGAAAAGTATATTGAAGATGGTACGCCAGTAAAAAAAGGAGATATAGCCTTTAAGGTTGAAGGAAAGGTTCTAACATTACTTCAATCGGAGCGTTTGGTGTTGAATATTATGCAGCGCATGAGTGGTATTGCTACTCGGACCAATGAATATGTTCGCCTTTTAGATGGTTTACATACTCGAATATTAGATACGCGTAAAACAACACCAGGCCTGAGATTACTTGAAAAAGCTGCTGTGAAAATAGGTGGCGGCGTTAATCATAGAATTGGATTATATGACATGGTTATGTTAAAAGATAACCATATTGATTTTGCAGGCGGTATAGAAAAAGCTATCAACATGGTTCATAGTTATTTAACGCAAATAGGTAAGCCCGAGATGAAAATTGAGGTTGAAGTGCGTAATTTTAAGGAGCTAGATGAGGTGATGCGTGTAGGTGGCATTCATCGAATTATGTTAGATAATTTTGACACCGTGCAGACAAAAAAAGCGGTACAACAAATTAATGGAAAGTATGAAACGGAGTCGTCGGGCGGTATAACCATGGAAACTCTTAGAAGCTATGCCGAATGTGGTGTCGATTTTATTTCAGTAGGTGCGCTAACACATCATATCAAAAGTTTAGATTTAAGCTTAAAAGCCATTCAATAGAGAAAGAATATTTTTAGGAGGCGAATGGTTTTAACAGGCTATTCGCCTTTTCTATATCCTATACAGTAGGGAAATTGCTATATTTGAATCTGTTTTCGCTTCTACTTCAATTTGTTAGAGCTTCGTTAATGCATAATTAAGATACTATGAGTAAGTTCTACTTTGGCGAAAATAAGAGATTGATTTGGAGTATTTCTGTAACTCTGTTTGCATTTTTACTGGCAGTAACGTTTCAAATTGCCTCAACATCGTCATACAATCCACGAATTGAGAAAAAGCTTTTTGAGAATCAATTGCATACTAAAATAGCGCTTCTTCAGCAGTCGTTAACCGAATTATCGAAAGAGAAAAGATCGGGTCGTTACAAATCGGTATTTTCTAATTTCTCCTTGTTAGAACGATTTTCAGGGAAGTCTGAAGCATCATTTGGTTATGTGTTAACAGAAAAAGGACATCCTTTAGCTTGGAGCAAACAGGCATCAGCCTTCTTTATTACCGACAAGACTCTGTTGAATAATGAGGTGCAGTTTCTGGGCAATGGCTGGTATTACGCCTCGAGTTTAGTTGTTGATGGAGGTGAAGTTATATGGGGTTTATTGTGCATTAAGCATGAATATCCTTACCAGAATAGTTACTTGTCGAACTATTTCAATGAAGATTTTGGCCTTTCATCGGTAACAGCCATCTCCTTAAAAAGTACCCCCACCTCTTTTGCAATAAAGGATGTTCAAGGCAAGTACCTTTTTTCATTAACTCTAAAGGGAAAAACGAAGGTGAGCGAATTACTCTCTATGCTCTCAATAGGTTTTACCTATATTTTCCTCCTTTCTTTCTTGGTTTTACTTACGGTGGTTACAGGAAAAGTGGCGACCAGTGCGCGTCGGAATCTTAATTTTTTTATTGAGGTTGTGTGCATATTTCTGTTTTTTCTTGTTTTTGTTCTATTCAAAATTCCCCAATCCTTTTTTGAGCAGGAGATGTTTACGGCCAGTTATTTTGCTTCCTCAATATTACTGCCTTCTCTGGGGGCTTTTGTGCTTTTGTCTATAATCATCTTTTACGTCACTTACGCATTTGCAGAATTCTATAAGGGTGCCGATTTTGTCATTCAAATTCCATCGAGATACTCGAACTATCTGAAGTATGGATTCGTTAGTTTTTTTGTTCTCTTTTTTTATATCATAGTCTATTATCTGATTATTACCTTGGTGCATAACTCGTCCGATTTGTCGGTCTATTTTAAAGTTGTTGACTACCATTTTATAACGTATATAAAAATATCGGCTCTTGTGTTGCTGGTGCTGAGTTATCATCTTTTCTCTACTCGACTCGCTGATATGTGCACTCAAACCCTTACTACGTTGCAAAAGGTTATTGTTTTGATTGCGTGGATTGGATTTGCCTATTTTTTGGCTTACGTTTTTGGCATTTCTGTTCATTGGAGCATTGTTGTATTCTTTTTGGTGTCGCAACTCTCCATTTTAATACCCTTTAAATCGCTGAAATCAATTTGGCAGTATGCACTATTTATTTGGCTTATTTCTATTTACTCGCTTTTTCTCTCTTATACTCTGCTGCGATTAAATATTAAGAAAGAGAATCAAGATCGAAAACTTCTTGTTGAAAATATTGCTATTAATTTAACTAATGAAATAGATCCAAGCGCGGAACTTGAGTTAGTGCGGATAGGTGATGCAATTCTTGCAGATAAGAAGATGGTTGATGTGGTTCTTTACAGTCAATCGCTTGAGCTCGATTTGAGAAATTATGTGCTAAAAAATTATTTCGACTCAGGATGGGATGGTTATGATATTCAAGTAGTTGGGTGCTTCTCATTTACCAATTTAAAACTTGATAACTCAAAAGGAACCAATTGTTACACTTATTTTTTCGAACGAGTTGTAGGACATGGACGGTCGATAACGAACTCGAAAATATTTTATTCTATCGACAATAAGAATGGAAAAATAACGTACTTGGGCATTATTCGGATAAATGAAAATACAAACTCTGAATTCTCTGTTTTTATAACTCTAGAATCTAAAATTTTCAGCGAAGGTCTAGGTTATCCCGAGTTGCTCAAAAGTAATTCTGAAATACAACAGGCTGATTTACAAGATAGTTATAGTTACGCTAAATATGTGAATAATACACTTGTGAAACGTGTAGGCGCCATTTATTATCCTATTGAAGGGAATGTTTTTCAGGGCGAGTATGGAACAATGCATGAGTTTGAAGATGAGACTTTTATTCATCTAATACTCCATTCTCAACCCGACACAACAATTGTGCTGAGTAGAGCCAAAATTGATACGAAGAATGTGTTGCTGGCTTTCTCGCTTATTTTTATCTCCTTGTTTTTTGCCGCAGCTGCCCTGTTTTTAGTGCAGAAGTATGAAACAAATAGTCGTTTTTTACAGTTTTCTATTCAACAAAGAATCCAAATAGCATTTGTTGCCTTGGTGCTCTTCCTTACGTTTTCTGTTATTTTTGGGTCGATATCGCTTTCAATTTATCGTTTTAAAACCAAAAATAGTGAGTTGCTTTTTCAAAAGGTTAAGTCTCTGATGTTGGAGTTAGAGAGTTATCATGCCGATAAATCTTCCTTGTCTGTGATGGATTTAGATGCTTTAAATGGCCAGTTGATGTGGCTTTCCAATGTGTTTCATTGCGACATCAATTTGTATAACACCGATGGTCGATTATTTGCAACGTCTCGCTCCATTCTTTTCGATAAGCACTTGATTGGTAAGCAGATGGATAGTGAAGCCTTTGTGCAATTAACCATTAATAAACGTCGGGAATTTATTCAGGATGAATTTGTGTCCAAACTTCGTTACACATCGGCTTATACCGTGCTTTATAATAGGAATAATAAACAGATTGCCTTTATAAATATTCCCTATTTTACTGGCGATAAAGAACTTCAAGAAGAGGTTACGTCGTTACTGGTGGCTATTGTTAATTCGGCCATGTTTTTCCTCGTTATTGTTATTGCAATAGCCATGATGGTTGCCAATAAGATAACGGCACCCATGACTTTGATACAAGATGGTTTGGAGCGCATCAAAATTGGGAAACAGAATCAGAGAATCGATTATAAAGCCGATGATGAGGTGGGTAAACTGATTGCTGTTTATAATTTAATGGTTGATCAACTCGAAGAGAGTGCCAACCAACTTGCTAAGTCGGAACGTGAAGATGCTTGGCGTGAAATGGCCAAACAAATTGCGCACGAGATAAAAAACCCCTTAACCCCAATGAAGTTGAGCGTTCAACAGCTCCTTCGAACGTGGAACGATAAGAGGGAGAATTTTGATAGCTACATCCAAAAGGTGTCGGCTACGCTTGTTGAGCAAATCGACAATTTGAGCACTATTGCGTCTGAATTTTCTCATTTTGCGAAGATGCCAGAAGGGAAGTTTGAGGAGATAAATGTGGCAAATAAACTCTCGAATATTAAGCTCCTTTTTGAGCAGAAAGAAGAGGTTGTTATTACTCTCAATTCCGACAGTGCTGATACGGTAACTACTTGGGCCGATAACGACCAGCTAACTACCGTGTTCAATAATTTAATAAAAAATGGTATTCAATCGACAGGAGGTAAGAGGCGTGCAGAGATTCATCTAGACATATCAAACAGCGATTCCGAGATTATTGTTAGAATAAAGGACAATGGGAATGGGGTTCCAAAGGCCATTCAGCACCGTTTATTTGAGCCTAATTTTACCACCAAATCTTCTGGAATGGGCTTGGGACTTGCTATTTGCAAGAAAATAGTTGAATCTACCAACGGTTCTATATCGTTTACAACTCAAGATGGTTTGGGGTCTGTTTTTGAGGTACGATTACCAATAAAAGATAAGGGTTAAGAATGAGACCACTCTTAACCCTTAAATATATTTGTTAAATTGGAGATTATGCTTCTTGCATGTTGTGGAAAACGTTGGTAACATCTTCATCCTCTTCAAGTTTGGCCAAGAGTTTCTCTACTTGAGCCACTTGTTCTTCGTTAAGAGTTTTTGTTTCGCTTGGAATACGTTCAAAATCGGCACTTACCAACTCAAAGCTATTCTCTTCTAAGTATTTTTGAATGGCACCATACGATTCGAATTCACCGTAAATCATAATGTTTTCTTCCTCTTCAAAAATCTCAGAGATGCCACAATCAATCATCTCAAGTTCAAGTTCTTCAATGTCTAAGCCCTCTTTTTTAACAACTTTAAAGTTGCATTTGTGCTCAAACATGTATTCAACGCTTCCAGCAGTACCTAAAGATCCATTGCATTTATTGAAGTAGCTACGAACATTTGCAACCGTACGCGTGGTGTTATCAGTAGCGGTTTCTATAATTACAGCTATTCCATAAGGGCCATATCCTTCATAAACCACCTCTTTGTAGTCTACTTGCTCTTTAGACGATGCTTTTTTGATAGCGCGTTCTACCGTTTCTTTTGGCATACTTGCGGCCTTAGCATTTTGCATTAAAACGCGCAAACGGCTGTTGCTATGTGGGTCGGGACCAGCAGTTTTTACACATATCGCTATTTCCTTACCAATTTTGGTAAAGGTTTTAGCCATTGTGCCCCATCTTTTCATTTTTCGAGCTTTTCGGTATTCAAACGCGCGTCCCATTTATTTATGTTTTAGAATTTACTATAAACTATTTTAAGCGTTGCAAAATTAAAAGTGTTATCAGATATTTCATAGTAATTTATGTTTTTTTTGTTTTAAAAAACATCTTTTTAACGGGTTTACTCTGTTTTCGTTGATATTAGGGCTTAATTCTAATGATGAGATGAAAATTAATTTTAAATATTCTAACTTATTACTCTATCATCCGTATCAATGAACCTTTATGTGTTGCTATTTATTTCAATTGCTTAATGGGGAGGTGGTTGTTTTGTAGCAAAATGTATATTTATTATATCTTACTAATTAATAGTTTTTATATGAAAACATTTAGAATTAAATACACACCTCTTCGATTTACTCTTTCTTTGGTTTCTTTGTTTCTGATATTCAGCACTATAAGCGCAGAAGATCTTGAAAATGGTTACTATATTAAAATTAATAGCGACTCCATTACTCCCGTTTCTTACCAGAAAATGGCAGTTACTCCCAATGAAAATTGTTGGATGGCAAATGAGAATTTAGTGGAAGCCTATATTTATCTGCCAGTAAGTGAAGCTGGTTTCTCTGTTGTTAAGGTCGACAATGGTGTTAAAACAATATTTGCACCTTCGGCCAATGTGCAAGAGGTTAAGAATTGGTTGTATTATGAACCTCAACCGAGGAAAAACTTTTTACGAGGTAATTTTGAAGTTGGAAAATTGCCATTTAAAGTCTCTGAATCGGGGTTGTATTATATTGCTGCAGACGCAACGTCGCGCTGGATTACATTCTTGCCCATAAAGGCTTGGAATATACTCGGAACGGCCATTCCAGGAGGCTGGGAGCCTAGTAAACTAAATGAACTCCTACCCGTGTTTAGCGCAGACAAAAAGTCGGCAGTCTTTACCATTGATTCTCTCGAAGTAAGACCAGGTTTGTTGAAATTTCGTTTTGCTAATGGTTGGAAAATTACGGTAGATAGTGTTTCCGATAACGAATGTTGGAATAAAGGAACGAAGGTTAATGTTAATTTTGGCGGTGAAATAGATAAACTAACTCTAGGTGGTGGCAATGTGAAATCCGATTACAGAGGTATTTATACCGTAAAACTCTTTTGGGAGGTTGGACAAACTCCAAAAGCAACATTTACAAAGATAAAGGATATTCAAGCGGTTGATTATTCGCTTCACAAAATGGGTATTTTGGGTGATGCTTATGCCTATAATAACGGAACTCGTGCCAGTTGGGAAAACAATTGGGGAGAGGGTAAAGAAACCAATGTCCCTGTTAAAAAAGGTCATATTTATACTTGGTTGTTTAAAGGTATTAAGTTATTTAATGGTGGTGAATTTAAAATTCGTCAAGGATACGACTGGACGGGGTTAGCCGTTGATTATACCGACATTAAGAACTGGAGTGGAAATGCGAAAGATGATTTCAAGAATATGGATAGTAAATTTCATGTTTTAAATAGCGGCGAAGCTCTTTACGATATTGAATTTACTATTGATGCATCAACAGAAGAGATGTTTGTTAAAGTAGATAAAAAATAGCATTAGAGAATAATGTAGAGAATGGCGATAAATAGTTAGTTTATCGCCATTCTTATTTACACACTCCACCTGATTTGCAGAACCGTGTTGGTTTTAGGCGTTATTTTATAGCGGTCGTCTATGCGGTAACCAATTACCCAAATAATTTCGTCACCCGAGAGGAGCAACCAGCAATTTTCCTTCAAATCTTGCGATAATTTTAGGTCGATGAAAAAGTCGCTTAGTTTCTTGAAGCCATTTAACCCC
>JAYVSA010000174.1:0-11377 GCA_043775765.1 Breznakibacter sp.
TCTTTATAAATAAGATGGGGAGTATTTTCTGCCACGGCTTCAATGTCCATGCCACCCTCGGGTGAATAAACAATGGTGTTTTTTCCCTGCTTACGATCGAGCAAAATGCTCAAATAAAACTCTTGAGGCTTGCTCTCTCCCGGATAGTAAACATCTTGCGCCACAATAACTTTGTGTACTAACTTCCCTTCAGGACCCGTTTGATGCGTAACAAGCTGCATACCAATTATTTCAGACGATATACGTCGAACATCTTCCACAGACTTGGCAAGCTTCACACCGCCTCCTTTTCCGCGCCCGCCAGCATGAACTTGCGCTTTTACCACCCACCACGAAGTACCAGTAAGGTGTTGCAATTGCTTAGCTGCTTCCACCGCCTCATCTGGCGTATGTGCAAGAATCCCTTCTTGAACCCTAACACCGTGCTTTTTTAAAATCTCTTTACCCTGATACTCGTGAATATTCATCCGTAAGCCTCCTTTTAGAATTTTAACTTTTATAAATATATCAAATTTTTAATCCAAAACGCCCCAATAATCGTATTTTTGAAAAAAAATATCCTCATGCGCAAACTAAAACTTCACGAGTTAAACAGATTAACAGTAGATGAGTTTAAAGAAAGTGAAAAAAATAAAATAATAGTGGTTCTCGACAACGTGAGAAGTCTTAACAACATCGGTTCTATCTTCCGAACCTCCGATGCTTTAGCCATTGAGGCCGTTTATTTATGTGGTATTTCAGCCACGCCACCCAACAACGATATTCACAAAACAGCTCTGGGAGCCGAAGATTCGGTGCACTGGAAATATTTTGAACAAACCACTGATGCCATCACTGAATTACGCCAACAAGGCTATGAAATTTACAGCATTGAGCAAACCGAGAACAGCACTTCCCTTCTCGATTTCATTGCAGACACCACAAAAAAATACGTTTTTATCTTTGGCAATGAAGTTAAAGGCGTAGAACAAGAGGCCATTAACCTTTCCGATGGCGTTATTGAAATTCCGCAATTTGGAACCAAACACTCTTTTAATGTTTCGGTAACTGCCGGAATTGTTCTTTGGGAAGTGGCAAAAAATCTTATTAAAAAGAGATAAATCAAAGCCTTAAAAGAGCATTCAAATATTGTTTTTCATCCTTGCAATTCTACGCCGTTTTTACTATCTTCAACTACACTCTAAAAAACCACGGTATGCGAAACGGACACATTAACCTCGTAGATTTAGATTTTGAATACAAGTGCTGGAAAACCCGATTGGAGCTTTTTGTAAAGGAAGTAGAGGTGTTACAATCGCGTAACGAAGAGGTCAAATCGGAGCCCGAACTCGAAGAGCTCAACGAAATTGAACTCATGGTGCTCGAACAACACAAAGAGGATCTCGAACGCCTTCACCGCCGCTTGGTTACGCAAGAAGAGCAACTCGAATTTTACTGCACCGATTTCCCCATCATGCGCACCCATAATTTTTTCGACGAACACATAACACTGCGGCGTAAAATGGATAATCTATCGCAAATACATCTCGAAAAAATGAAGGATATGATTGCGGCGCTTGGCGTTTAGGCACTAAAACAGCACTTTAACACATCTCAATATCTTACTTTGGGCGTGCCATCAGTGGCATCATCCATCTCTTCAAAATGGTCTTCTTAATTTCGAGCCTCGAGTCTCTTTGCCCCTTCTGTCGGGTCTTTCTCTCCAACTCCTCGCTCGTTGGTTCCGACAAGCTCCACCATCGAGCTGTGGGGTTTCCGTTGCAGTCCCTCACGTTGCCGCTCAGAATAGCTAAAAAATAAGAACATAACTGTTACCCTAAATAACCCTGCAATTAATTGAACGAGAAAGGCATGGATGTGGCAAAAAACGAATAATATTTCGTTACTTTGTAAAAAATTTTTGTTCATATCTTAATATTAAAGGTATTAATGGGTAAAGTACTAGTTATTGGGGCAGGTGGCGTAGGCACCGTTGTTGTCCGTAAAATGGCCATGTTGCCAGATGTTTTTAGTGAAATTTTGTTGGCCTCACGCACAAAAAGTAAGTGCGATGTGATTGCAAAAGCATGTGGTGCAGGCAGGGTTCAAACGGCGTCGGTAGATGCTGATAATGTGCCCGAATTGGTGAAGTTGATAAAGCAGTTTAAACCCGATTTAGTGGTAAACGTAGCGCTTCCGTACCAAGATTTGCATATTATGGATGCATGTTTAGAAACGGGCGTATCGTATTTAGATACAGCGAATTATGAGCCTTTAGACGAGGCAAAATTTGAATATAGTTGGCAATGGGCATATCAAGATAGATTCAAAAAGGCGGGTATTACGGCTATTTTGGGTTGCGGTTTCGATCCAGGTGTTACTAGCATTTGGACGGCTTATGCGGCCAAACATCATTTCGACGAGATTCACTATTTGGATATTGTAGATTGTAATGCGGGCGACCATGGTAAGGCGTTTGCTACCAATTTCAACCCTGAGATTAACATCCGCGAGGTGAGCCAAAAAGGTAAATATTATGAAAATGGACAGTGGATTGAAACAGCTCCGCACGAGATTCATAAGCCTTTAAACTACCCAAATGTGGGTCCTAAGGAGAGTTACGTAATTTATCACGAGGAGTTGGAATCGTTGGTTAAAAATTTCCCTACCATCAAACGAGCTCGTTTTTGGATGACGTTTGGACAGGAGTATTTAACACATTTACGTGTAATTCAGAACATTGGCATGGCTGGCATTGTTCCAATCATGTACGAAGGTCGCGAGATTGTACCAATTCAGTTCTTGAAAGCTGTTCTTCCTAATCCAGGCGATTTGGGCGAGAACTACACGGGCGAAACATCTATTGCTTGCCGTATTCGTGGTATAAAAGATGGCGTTGAAAAAACGTACATGGTATACAACAACTGCAAACACCAAGATGCTTACAACGAAACAGGTGCTCAAGGCGTTAGCTACACAACGGGCGTTCCGGCCATGATTGGCGCTATGATGTTCTTACAAGGAAAATGGAAAAAACCGGGCGTTTTCAACGTTGAGGAGTTTAATCCCGATCCATTCTTGGCGGAAATGAACATTCACGGTCTGCCTTGGCACGAAGAGCACAATATTGATTTAGAGTTGTAAATAAAGATATTAGTCAGAAGTCTGGAGTCTGGAGTGGTATGCTTCAGACTCTTGGTTTTTAATAAGAAATTAATGATGGAATTGGGGCTTGGAGCTGTCTTCACGACAGACTACTCACTTCAGACTCCAGACTAAAAAGAACACAATGGCCATAGATTATTCAAAAGTTCCATCTCCTTGCTTTGTATTGGACGAAGGCTTGTTACGCAACAATTTAGCGTTAATTAAATCGGTAAAAGAGCAAGCCGGTGTTGAAATAATCATGGCATTTAAGGCGTTTTCAATGTGGAGTGCATTCCCAATTGTGCGTGAATACATCAACATGGCCACAGCAAGCTCTATTCACGAAGCTCGATTGGCTTTTGAGGAGATGGGTGCTCCTGCACATACCTATTCGCCAGCTTATACAGCCAAAGAGTTTCCTACCATTCTAAAATATAGCAGTCATGTTACATTTAACTCGTTCGACCAGTTTGAAAGAATGTTGCCTCTAACGAAAAATAGTCCAAAGGTTTCGTTGGGCATTCGTATAAATCCTGAATATTCTGATGTAACCACCGATTTATACAACCCGTGTGCACCAGGCTCGAGACTGGGAGTAACTATTGGACAAATGCCCGATGTATTGCCTCGAGAGATTGAGGGTTTGCACTTTCACACGCTTTGCGAATCGTACTCAACCGACCTTGAGAATACACTTAAAGCTGTTGAGGAGAAGTTTGGAAAATATCTAAAACAAGTAAAATGGCTCAATATGGGCGGTGGCCACTTAATGACACGTAAGGGTTATGACACCAACCATTTAATTGAACTGTTAAAGGCATTTAAGGCCAAATGGAACATTGAACTTATTCTCGAACCTGGCAGTGCATTTGCTTGGGAAACGGGTGTTTTGGTTTCGGAAGTGGTAGATATTGTTACCAACAACGGAATTAAAACGGCTATTTTAGATGTATCGTTTACGGCTCACATGCCCGATTGCCTTGAAATGCCATACAAACCAAAAATAACCAACTCGCACTTCAATCCGGTTGAAGGTTTGCCAACGTATAATATTGGTGGTAACAGCTGTCTCTCGGGCGACTTCATGGGCTTTTGGTCGTTCGATAAACCGCTTGAAGTAGGGCAACAAATTGTATTTGAAGATATGATTCATTACACCATGGTTAAAACCACCATGTTTAATGGTGTTCCACATCCTCACCTTGCCATTTGGAACGATACAACGGGGTTAAAGATTGTTCGCGAGTTTGGATATGAAGATTATAAGAGTCGCTTGTCATAGGGGCTCTGACTCCCGAACAAAATCAAGATTCATCAAAACAATGAACACTCGATGAAGGCATTTATCCTAAATATATTACTTCTTATTTCCATACCATTTACTGGTCTTTCTCAAATTAATGAGAAAGATTCAGCAAATGATAAAGTAAGCCAAAAAGATTTAGTCGACATTGCAAGATGGATAGTAAAGAAAAAAGCAAACACCAAAGTAATTAACGAGACTGGTCCATTTATTTCATGTTTACCAGCTATTGGATATACACTACAATCAGGAGTAACCATTTCTGTGTTTGCAACGTCTCATTTCGTACCAATAAAGAAAAAAATCAATTCTCCGCCATTCAGTTAAATGCAAATTATTCTGAGTTTAACCAATATTGGTTTTTACTAAGCAACGATATCTTATTCACAAAAAACAGAATTAGATATATAGGAGATTGTCGCTATTACAAGTTGCCTACGCACACATACGGTATAGGCAACAGCACTCAACTTTCAGATGCTGTTCCTGTAGATTACACCTACTTTAGATGCTATCAATTGCTATATAAAGAACTAATTCAAAATTTTTACCTCGGAGTCGGATACAATCTTGATTTTCACAACGACATTAATACCACGCTTGTTCAATCGACCAAACCAAACGAAATGAACAAGCCCCTCAATAACACAAAATCAGTATCCTCTGGAATATCCCTTAATACCCTTTACGACTCAAGAAATAATCCAGCAAATCCATCACCGGGAAATTTTGCAAATATTCGATTTCGATTAAACCACAGATTACTAAAAAGCGACAATAATTGGAGTTCTGTAGTTATAGATTTACGTCATTATATGCAACTACCTAACTCATCAAAAAATATTTTAGCCTTTTGGAGTTACACATCACTTACTCTTTTTGGAAGAGCACCCTATTTTGATCTTCCAACAACTGCATCTGATGACTCGGGAAACACCGGTCGAGGTTTTGTTGCAGGCAGGTACACGGGAAGAAACCTTGCATATATTGAAAGCGAATACAGATTTCATTTAACAAGAAACGGACTATTGGGTGGAGTTGTTTTTGGAAACATTGAAACCATTTTAAAAAGTGGAGATATATCCACAAAACTTTTGCACCCAGGGTATGGAGCTGGACTTCGAGTAAAAGTAAATAAGCGTTCTAATATCAATTTATCAATCGATTATGCTTTTGGCTCGGATGGGACTCACGGATTATTCTTTAATTTGGGTGAGATTTTTTAGCTAATGCCTAAACAGAGTTCAACTTGCGGTTTTTCTCTCTTCAAAAGGGAAGATAACATACTTACCTGATTGAGGTTGCCAGAGTAGAATTACAGCACCATTACCTTTCTAGAAACATATCATCCCGCGCATCGTACACACGTTGAGTTATATTATTACACACAATAATGACTTTCACACGAGATGAAATAACACATGATTAAGCATTATCCTCAAGTGTTATTATTGATAATTACTATTTTTGTTTAGCTTTACAACAAGACTTACAACATTGAGCCTTGTTGTAAAATTTATTACAATTCCTTTTGAAAAATCTCAACATCAACACACATGAAAAACTTTCTACAGAATTACAGAAAAAATAGAAGAAGCACCATTCAATACAAATTTTTATGGCTTATCATTCCAACCATATTCTGTATGATGTTGTTACTTGGAGTTATATTATTTGTACAAAGTAAAAACAATCAACTCAATACAATTGAAAAATACGGTACCGAAGTTATTGCATCTAAAAGCGAAGAAATTACAAAATGGCTCGAGTTAATACAGACTGAACTACAACGAATTGCGGAACGAGATGATGTGCGATCGATGGAATGGGACAAGATGGCACCTGCACTAAATGATATTAGTAAGCTGCGAAAAGATATTTACAGTTTGATGTTTGTCGTTTACCCCGACGGCAGTTATTATGTTGCTGGCAAAGGCAAAGCAGCAGCAAATCTTTCGGAGAGAGGATATGTTAAAGATATACTCTCAGGAAACAAGGCAACCTCAATTTCCGACCCAAGTGCCTCAAAGTCAACAGGCGAGAAAAAATTCAACGTCGCCGTACCTATTAAAGATTTGAATAACAAGTTGGTTGGTTGCTTAGCGGTAAACGTAAGTTTGACCACTTTGTCGGATATTGCCAATCAAATAAAACTAGGAGATTCTGGCTTTGGCTTTATCATTGACAGTAAAGGTATAGTCACTGCGCACCCAAACGAAGAATATCACATGTCGCTCAATTTATTAGACTCCGAAAAAGCAGGCTTTAAAGATATGGACGCGATTGCCAAAAACATGGTTCAAGGCAAAGGAGGAAATGGCTATATTACCAATCCTCTGGGCAATGAAGAATATATTATTTATGTACCCATACATGGCTCACCAGGCTGGTCTGTGGCTGGTTCAGTACAAAAAAAAGAGATATACAGTCTTGTTTACCGTTTTCTAGGGCAACTTGCCATCTTATTCGGTATTACCCTAATAGTTCTTTTTGGCGTTATATTCGTTGGAACAAAAAAGATAATAGCCAATCCACTTGCAAAACTGTCACACTTTGTGAACTTGATATCGGAAGGATATTTGAAGCAAGAAATAGAGTACAAAAGTAATGATGAAGTAGGAGAAATGGCAGCCAACCTCGAAATAATGAAGGAAAAACTGAACGATATTGTATTAAGTATTAAGTTAGGATCAGACGATCTTGTAAGTTCAAGCATGCAGGTAAGCAGTTCATCGCAACAATTGTCGCAAGCCGCCAACCAGCAAGCAAGCAGCATTGAAGAGATTTCATCAACCATGGAGCAAATGTCGTCAAACATCAACGAAAATGCAGATAATGCAAAACGAACCGTAAGTGTGTCATTAGAGGCAAGTGTTACAATTAAAGAGGTGGCAAAACTATCTACCCAAACCGTTGATTCGACAAAAAATATTGCCCAAAAGATCAATTTCATCAACGATATTGTATTTCAAACTAATATACTCGCTCTAAATGCTGCAGTTGAGGCAGCACGGGCAGGAGAGCATGGTAGAGGATTTGCCGTGGTAGCGCATGAAGTTCGTAAGCTGGCTGAGAGTAGCAAAAATGTGGCGGAAGAAATAATAAAACTAACGCAAGATGGGCTTTTGCATTCAAACGAAACGATTGCGGCCATAAACGAAACCATTCCCAAAATTGATCATACATCGAGACTTATTCAAGAAATTTCAGTAGCAAGCATTGAGCAAAACGAAGGAGCACTCCAGGTTAACAAAGCCATACAACAAATGAGCGATATTACTCAGGTTTATGCCGCATCGAGTGAAGAGTTAGCCACCAGCGCTGAAGAACTAGCCGGACAAGCGCAACTTATGCAAGAGGCAATATCATTCTTCAAGATAGATACTACTGTTAAAACAATTGCATAACGCACATTTCATAGCAATCTTAAAAACAACATATTAGAACAATTAATCGACATCGCTAAGACTAAATTAATCAATAAAAAAGGGATGCCTAACAGCATCCCTTTTTATTGATTAAATATTTTAACCTTAAATTGTATCAGAATAATACGACAATGGTTTATCTCTTAAATTGTACTCCGAAACCATAACTTCACCATAAGCACCTGCAGAACGAATGGCAATAATATCGCCACGTTTCGTTTTTGGAAGCGAAACAGCCTTTCCAAAACAGTCACTCGACTCACAAATAGGCCCCACAACATCATATTTATCAATGTCTTGGTTTGACGTAATATTTTCAATTTTATGGTATGCTTGGTACAATGCAGGACGAATCAAATCGCTCATACCAGCATCTACAATAGCAAAATTGGTATTAACACCCTCTTTAATATAAAGCACTTTAGAAATTAATGTGCCCGCTTGTGCCACCACCGCTCGTCCAAGTTCGAAATGCAACTCCTGTCCATTACGCAACTCCAAAAAATCGTGAAACACCTTAAAATAAGCTTCAAAATCGGGAATAGAATTCTCTGTTGGTTGCTGATAATCGACTCCCAAGCCACCACCAACATTAATGCTTTTTAAGGTAATATGCTGATTGGCAAACCACTCTTGTAGCTCATTCACGCGAATACACAAATCCTTAAAAGAATCCATATCCGTAATTTGAGAACCAATATGAAAGTGAATTCCTATCAATTCGATATTCTTGAGGTGACTAATGCGTTCAACCACCTTTTCAATATCCCATGTATTGATACCAAATTTGTTCTCTTTTAATCCCGTGGTAATATAATGATGTGTATTAGCATTTACGTTTGGGTTGATGCGCAAAGCTACGCGAGCTTTTTTGCCTTTAGCCTGTGCCAACTCATCAATAACCTCAAGTTCTGGAATAGATTCCACATTGAAGCAAAGAATATCGTTATCCAAACCATAATTTATCTCCCAATCGGCCTTTCCTACACCCGCAAAAACAACTTTCTGCGATGGAAAACCTGCTTGCAAAGATGCTTTTACCTCATTACCACTTACGCAATCGGCTCCAAAGCCATACTCAGAAATAGAGGTAAGAACCTTTGAGTTTGCATTCGCCTTTACCGCATAATGAACATGGTAACCATACTTTGTAGCTTCTCCTTTTATGGCATCTAATGTACGGTGCAAAAGCTCCATATTATAGTAGTAAAAAGGCGTTCTAAGCTGTTGAAATTTATCAACAGGAAAAATATTTGGCATTGTAATAGTTTTTAGAATAATTTGGCACTCAACGCATTAAGCGCCGCTTTTTTATCTTCTGCATTCACCAAAATAGATACGTTATGATTGCTACCACCGTAAGAAATCATACGAACAG
The DNA here is from genome assembly GCA_043775765.1 of Breznakibacter sp. GTDB lineage: Bacteria > Bacteroidota > Bacteroidia > Bacteroidales > Marinilabiliaceae > JAGPHP01. The sequence goes on from JAYVSA010000174.1 coordinate 9,236, forward strand.
GAATATCGCTTAATGCATCAAAAATCTCCTTAGCATACCCTTTTGTATTAGCCACTAAATCGCCAACAATACAAATAATTACCTGATCTTTATCGACCGAAACAGTTCCATATTTCTTCAAATCATCGATAATATCATCCAAATGACGGTCGTTATCTATTGTTACCGAAACCCCAACTTCTGAGGTCGTAATCATGTCGATTGGCGTTTTGTAACTCTCAAAAATCTCAAACACTTTACGCATAAAACCAAAAGCCAACAACATACGTCCCGACTTAATTTTAATTGCCGTAATATTATCTTTAGCCGCTATGGCTGCAATTCTGTTTTTTGTTTGTTGCGACGAAATAGTTGTACCCAAAGCTTTTGGCTCCATGGTATTGAGCAACTTAACGGGCACATTGGCCAATTTAGCAGGTAATACTGATGTTGGATGTAAAATTTTAGCTCCAAAATAAGCCAATTCAGCCGCCTCATCGAACGAGAGTTCTGCAATAGGGCGCGTATTCTCAACAAAGCGCGGATCGTTATTGTGCATTCCGTCAATATCGGTCCATATTTGTATCTCTTCAGCCACAATTGCAGCACCAATAAGAGTAGCAGTATAGTCGCTACCACCACGCTGCAAATTATCAACCTCGCCAAATGCATTTCTACAAATATATCCTTGAGTAATAAATACGGGCACATCCTTATAACCCTCTAATACGGTAGCAATATTCTCTTTGATATACGACATATCGGGTTCATTATTTTTGTCTATTCTCATAAAATCGAGAGCAGGCAAAAGAGCCGATTTACGACCAATCTCTTCCAAATGATATTGAAACATAGCCGTAGAAATCAATTCTCCTTCGGCTAAAATAGTTTTCTCTTCAAAAACAGTAAAAACGTCTTTTGTAAACGAACGTAAAAAATCGAAATGAAGTTTCACCAACTCTTTACCTTTAGCCTTGTATTCAGCCGTGGTGTAAAGAGCTTCTACATCCTTAAAATACTTCTGTTCCAACTTGTTAATTACCTCATTAGCACCGTCGTGGTTGTTCTTATATAGGTAATTAGCAATCTCCACCAAGCTGTTCGTGGTGCCACTCATAGCCGATAAAACAACAATTTTAGCGTGGCCGTCATTTATCAAATTAGCCACCTCTCTCATTCTGTCTGCCGAACCAACGGATGTACCTCCAAACTTAAGAACTCTCATTTCCTTCTATTTATTAAGATTATCAAACATTTATACAAAAACTAACGGTGCAAAAGTAGCAACTTTTGTTGTATTCTAAAACCTTTGTTAAGATTCAAACAAAAAAAATCGTGGGTGTGAAAAGATATATAAATGCGCCCAAATGAAACAAAAACAGATTACACGTTGAATGAATTAAGCACGCCTTTTTAAATTTCAGATATAAAAATGATGTGAGAGATATACAATATTTAAAGTGAATTGTATAACTTGCTTCTATTCTTAAACCGTTAAATTTTATTGAGCTATGACAGAGATTTTAATTGGGGGTGGCATTCTACTTGTACTCCTTTTATCAACTTTTATAACCATTAATCAAGGTTATATTGCTATTATCACCGTGTTTGGTAAGTATAGCCGAATTATTGAACCAGGCTTACACATGCGAATTCCGTTTGTGGAGCAAATTTATCGTAAGATATCTATCCAAAATCGCTCGGTAGAGCTTGAGTTTCAAGCTGTAACACAAGATCAGGCAAATGTTTATTTTAAAGCGATGTTGCTTTATGCCGTTATCAACAACTCTGAAGAAACCATCAAAAATGTGGCCTTTAAATTTGTGGATCAAGGCAACTTCATGCAAGCCTTAATACGCACCATTGAAGGTACTATTCGTAGTTTTGTGGCAACCAAAAAACAAGCCGAAATTTTGAGTTTACGCACTGAAATTGTGCTTGAAGTGAAGGAGCATCTTGATTCGACGCTCGAATCGTGGGGATACCACATGATTGATATTCAAATAAATGACATCACGTTCGATGAAGAGATTATCAAGTCGATGGCTAAAGTGGTTGCCACAACAAATTTAAAAGCGGCCGCTGAAAATGAAGGTCAGGCTTTACTAATTACAAAAACCAAAGCAGCCGAGGCCGAAGGTAATGCCATCAAAATATCGGCAG
>JAYVSA010000175.1:0-7795 GCA_043775765.1 Breznakibacter sp.
CAAATTCGGGCAAGTAATTTGCAATAAGGCGTGCACGTTGAACACCTACCAAATTAGAAGGCAGCCAGTGGGGATAGATTATGAGAAGGTTTTTCATCACTAGACTTCAAAATGGTTGTCAATCACAACGTTATATTCAGCTCTATTCAAATGATTATAGCGTTCATTGAATAATTGGATGTTTAAAATACTCTCTTTTCTCTTCTTGTAATATTTGAAATTCAACCGCTCAAGGTAATACGAAAAATAAAACCTTTTCTTGGCCCAAATTAACACCTTAGAAAGTGTTATCTCTTCAAAAGGGGCGAAATAATTAGGTAAAATCAAGAAATGATCAATATCCAACGGGTTATTCTCAAGGCTCATTGGGCGCTTTAGAAAGTGGATGTACATCATCTCTTCTGATCTTAATTCACCCTTAAGATTGAAATGACGAAATAGCTTTCCGTTATTATATTCAAATATTTGTTCCTTATTCTTCTCCTGAAAAGATTCAGAGAAATGCATCATTTCAAAGTTATTGGTGCATGTTTTTAAGTCGGCAAAATAGAGCCCTTTATAAATTTTTAGCCCTTCATGCTCTAAAATTGGGTTTATCTCATTCTCTTCAAAGGCAAATAATGAGTTCGTAGGATTGGTGAAAATTGTTTTGTAAATTTCGTGTGAAAGATGGGTTGACTTATATATTTGGTTAACTCTCAAGTTGTTTTTATATAGAGAAAAATGTCCTCGCCATGAAATCTTATCATAATTTTGTAAAATTGTTTCGGGAATGAATTTTCTAATATCTCCAAACACTAGGTCAATATCACAGTGACCCCAAAAATCATAGTCCGCAAGCTCATTTGCAAAAATATCTCCAAAAGCAGGCACATAATCACAAATATGATATGGATTATTCATTGAAATAGGAAAATCATATTTTGAGCGACACCGTTCACGAAAATCATTGAAGGTGAGGGTGATTTTTTTTACATTATCCGGATAGTTGTACAACTCGTTATTGTCTGTGAAAAGCATAAAATCCACAGAACTGTTTGCTCTGCAAGAATTTAGCCAGAGGTGGAAGTAATTGTTGAATTTGCCAAAGTAAAAGGCCGTCAGACATATTTTTGAAAGTGATTGGGGCATATTTCTAATTTAATAGTGTTATGATATGGACTGCTCTACAAGTTTAGAGAGTGATGTAAACTGGTTTTCCCAACAGAGTGATGCGTTCGATACGAAACGCTCCATCCTATGCTCAAGAATAGAACTGCGATTTTTGTATATAGTTTCTACGCTTTTTGATATAGACTCCTTAGTAAGTTCGCAAATGATCCCACGGCTAGAATCTTGATTCATAAATTGCTGTTGCCCTTGAGTGTTAGAGGCCAAAATGTATAGCCCAGATTGAGCATAAGCAATAATTTTATTTGATAAGCAAATATCTCTATTTAATTCATTTGATGGTAGTTCGAGAGCTAATCCAATGTCATAACCAGACAACTCTTTATGAAGTTCTATCTGTGAAATGGGTGGTGAAACATTAAGTGTAATAGCGCTGTTTTTCAATTTAAAAGGAATCACTATCTCCTCATTAAAATCGTCACTCAGGGCACCAATGAGTTTTATATCAATTGGTAGGTCTAAATCTTCAATGGCCTCAAAAAACTCTTCAAGACCTCGGTCTTTAGTTATTGTTAGTGAAAACCAAACAAATTTAAGCCGTTCGTCTCGAATGTTACGTGTATTGGTTTGTGAGAATTCGTTATTCGGAAATGAGTTAATAATTGTTTTATGATTGGGGTGTCCCTTTATCAGGTTCAGCGTTGTTGTTCCAATTAATGAGCTTGCACTGGTTAGCAACTTTGCCTTAGGAAGTAATCTTTTGCAAAGTAACGTAGTAATCTCTTCAAAATGAGAGCCACTATCTTTAAACTTCATTCCAGGGTCATAGTCTTCAATATCATAACTGAAAGGTATATTCCACTTTTTTGATAAGTAATACGCAGGGTAAAGTGTGGGGATATTGTGCGCAATTATTAAACTGTAATCTTTGTTTTTTTTAATAGAAATGAGAAGTTTAATTGATTTCCTGCTTAACGCCAATGAGGCAATGAAAAGAGAGTTAGAAAAAAGTGGAAATATTGAACGACCAAATTTTTCTAATAATGCCCAAATTAGCCAATTAAAATAATTCGTTTTGCTTACATCAAGTTTTATGAAGTTTATATGAGAGCGATCTTTTATGAGTATTTCATCTTGTTGGCTACTCCAATGGATAAAGTTAAAGAGTACAACATCAATTTCATAACTCGCACTAAACGAATCAATCTCTTTAACAAGGCGTGGGTTTGTTGCTAGGTTTGCTGAAGTAATAAAGAGCAATTTGTTTTTCATCAACTCAATTTGTTAATTGAATAATGGCGTGAATAATGGTGTTGAGGTCATATCTTTTGAGCATATAATTCTGCTTTTGCTCTATTTCATAATTTTTAGAATTCATAAACTGAATTATTTTCTGAGCCAAATCTTCTACGCTGGAATAAATCCATTTCAACTCCATGTCATTTAATATCTCAGCTACACTCCCCACATTTTTACCTATTACGGGGGTTCCAGCTACAATTGATTCCACCAAAACACGTCCAAAAGACTCATTCCATGTACTCGAGAAGATGGTTAAATCATAATGCGTAAAGTATTCTACTGGATCATTTTTATGACCAACAAAGGTAACTTCTTGAGTCAGGTTGAGGCGCTCTATCTGATCTTCAAGCTCCCTTTTATAAGCAACTTGCGTACTGTTCATGGTGCCTCCTGCAATTGAAAAATCAAATTGATACCCTCTCTCCTTAACGAGTTTGAGAGCATCTATTATCTCATCAACTCCTTTACTCTTATCAATTCTGCCTAAATAGGTAATTTTAATTGGGTTGTTTTCTGCTGCATGGGCAGGAATTGTCATCTCATCAAACCAAAAACCATTGGGAATGATGGCTATTTTATTCTCTGGAACTCCACTTGTGCTATGAGCGTGTTGCATATTGGTGGTAGCAACAATGAAATGATCTACACAATGTTTCATTAAAGAGAGTTGATTCATTCGTCCTTTTAAAGCTTGCCCAACGGGTGGCAGTCGCAAATGAACGGTTAGGCTTTTGGCTTTTAAAGCATATTTTAATCCCACTCCTAAGGGTAAATCCATAATTTGATTCAGGTAAATGGCTGGCCTCAGTGGGGATACCTTGCTGATTCGTGTTATAGAGGAATAAAACTCTTTCCACTGGGTAATGGAACCTTTCTTGAAGATATTGATACGCGGAATAAGTACAGTAACAACCCCTAATGATTCGTAGATGGGAACCAAATCGCCATACACACAATACGCCAGTATTACGGGTATTCCCTCTTTACGAAAACCTTTTACCACATCAAAGAGGCTTCTCTCTTGTCCACCTCGTTTCGTAGACGGTTCGTAATCAACGGTTATTATTCCCCTGATATTTGCTTCCATATTTACTTTATTGCGAAGTAATGTTTTTTTGCAAAATACTTCATTCTTGCTTTAAAATCAAAATCATACTCAACTCTATATGGGCTATCAATACTCTCCTTAAAACTCTTTTGAGAGATGTAGATTCGCGGCATAGACCATAAAGAGCCTGATGCAAAAGAGTGTCCAGCATTGCTAAATGTGCCTAAATACCCATGCTTTTTAAAAAGTGAGTTTGCAAATTCATTTCCTAACCACCAGGTGTAGGCATGGTATTTAGGATTTGTATTGAACACGGAATAAAACGACTCTTTACTATGGATAACATATTGTTCCGCTCGTATTTTAAACTCATAGTACGATTCAAAATGACCATTGAATTTATAATCCTCTCTTTTTTTAACGATAACTTTCCGATCTAACCCCTCACAAACGAACTCGTTAAACGATGCTATTTTATTTTCGTTAACATAATCTAAGAACTCAAAAACACGCTCATTAAATATAAACCCTGGCGATGCCAAATAACCTGTTCGATTAAGAATAGGTGTTATGGTATATTTTTCAAAACCATAAATTGGCGATTTCTTCTCTTCAATTTTACAAAAATAGGGCGATGTAGCAATGGCTGAGTGGTACATTCCATGATCCTCTAAGCGGATGTTGGGACGGTTCCTGAATAAGGAGGTGGTGCTTTCAGATATAGAGCCACTATTGATGAAGCAGGTTAGTTCCGTATTGTAATTTTCTAATACTTTAGCCAATTCAATATCATTTTCATTTCCATCATCGGAGGTGAAATGGATATATTTACCTTTTCGAGAGGCATATTTCTCTATTTCATCCAACGTTATTGGAGTATATCCCAATGAGATTGCATCCTCTATTTGTTGTATAAAAACAGAGCGTTCGGTCTCCCAACCGTGATAGCTCATTACATATATAGCCATCTATTTTCGTAACACCATTAGTGACTCCTCAGGCAAAAACTCTGAAGAAAAACTCTCCATTACAGAGAGATCTTTAACAATCTCAAATTGAGTAAAGGGCTCCACAACATCAGCTAAATCCAGTACTCCAAACGAACGGTATCGGGTGCCGTAAGCGTTGAATTGGGTTAACTCTTTAGTCGTTTTTTGGTCGAACACGGCCTCGCCCGCAATAACCAATCCCCCAATTTTTAAAACCCGATAGAGTTCTTTGAAGACATTTGATATATCATCGGTACAGCTTAAAACATGATTGATGAGGATTATGTCAATGCTTGCATCTGCAATAGCCAGTTTTTTTAAATCCAAAAGTTCATACCCATCCATCTTTTCAGGATAACACGTTAAGGTGTAGTTGGATTTAGGTAATTTTTCCTTCCAAATGGTGATTAAGGCATTCTCGGGTATGAAGTGATAAACAACGTACTCTTTGGCGGAATCTAATTTAGGAAAGATATATTTGCGACTCAATTGTGCATAATATAGATGTCGAGCGCTGATACCACATTGTGGACAACTAAAGTAAGAGCGGATATGATTTGGCGGGACAAACATGGGCAGAAATACGCTTCTTTTAGTACCACAGCCGGCACAGTTTTTACGCTTTCCAACGCCTAATTTGGATAAAAAAAGTTCAAAAAGATAGATAAAATACAAGAACGATGTTTTAATTCCAAACTCTTTTTTGAGTTCTATGGCGCGATTTAGATAGTATGACATGTTCGTGTGTTATATTTAATATCCTTATATATGTGTTGTTTTTTATTTGTAAGCATTGTTTTTATTCGATTTTGAAAATTTATAAATAGTGAGCTTTTAAAATCGTTTCATTCTCACGATGTAATTTTATAACGTCTCGTTTATTTATAATCTCCTTTATTGCCCACATCATGCATCTGTTGTGAGTTCTATTATTTGTAAGCAAAGAGACTAATGCTGTTTTTAAATAGAGTAACCGATAATATAGAGTCGATTTTAACGCCTGATTTGGCGATTTTGCGCGTATAAGCAAATCAATGTAGCATTTTACTCTCTGCTTTTGGATGTTGCTCGTTTCCGGCCTATTTTCTCGATCGTGAAAAACATTAACCTTAGGACACAACCCAATGGACTTCCCGTGGCTGACGATTCTATTGATGTAATCAACATCCTCCCCATAATGGGGGTATAATGGATCAAACCCTCCAAAATTTGAAACTGTCTCAAGGGGTAATAGCCAACAAGCGCCATTTAAAAATGGTGTTGAATAGATTGCTTTAACCTCAGAAGGGTGCAACATGAAATCTGAAATCATTTCTCTACACGGTGCCACTGAGTACTGGTTAAAAAGCTTGTCAATGAGAGTACCGTCACCATTGAGCTGTAAGGGAGCTAAAAGTACATATTCGGGCGTTGTTCTATGTAATTCTATTAATTGAGATATTGTATTGGTCTCAATCCATGCATCCTGATTGAGCAGAAAAGAGTAGTCATATCTTTTACTTATAGCACGAGATAAGCCAATATTATTGGCCTTTCCAAATCCGAGATTTTCCTTTGACTCGATGACCTCCACTTGGGGAAAGTGGTTCTTGATATATTCAACGGTACCATCTGTTGATGAGTTATCTACAACCAGTATATTCGTACAACAGGCCGATGCAACTAAGCTGGCAATCGATTTCTCAATCCACTGCATTCCATTATAGGTGACAATAATAGCTAAAACGGTAGCCTCTGTTCGTTGAATATCCATAAAGAGTTGGGGATGATGTAGACTAATAAATCTTTAAAAACTTGAATGTGATATTTTTAATAACCCGAAGCTGGTCAATAAAGCGAAGGTGCCAGAAACAGGAGGCCAAAATAATTCTTTCAAATTTCTGATATTCGCGCACTTGGTTTACATTGTTTATTGAGGTTGCCTGACTGTTGTGTATTCGAAAAGAGCATAACTCTTCATCAATAAATGCAACATCACAATACTTAAACATCTTGTACCACATTTCATAGTCTAATGCTTGTTTTAAAGTTACGCTAAATGGACCACTCTTTATAAATAATTCTTTCTTGAACAAGACCGTTATTGGTTCGCCAACCTTATTATTTGGAACATTTAAAAAGTTTTTGTCCTTTAATAAATCTCGTCCATTTTGTATCGGTTTAAGCTGATTCCAATGCGAGTGAACATTGGCGTAGGTAGAGAGCCAGTCGGAAGGAAGTGATGAATTGCTGTCTGTAAAAACTTTTCTTTTTGAAAAAATAAAATCTACATTGGGATGGGCTAGAATCACATTCATGAATTTTTCAACACATTGTGGCACTAGTGTATCGTCTTGAAAGAGAAACTTAATGTAATTTCCGCTGGCGTGTTGGATGCAGTTATTCCAATTAGCACCGATGCCACTTGGCGTATGGCTGAAGATTTTAACAGCTATATCAGCGGGTTTATCTATTTCACGTATAATTTTTAACGTGTCATCGGTTGAATTATCATCGGAAATGATGATTTCAATTGGTCTATAACTTTGGTTAATGGCTGATAGAAAAGCCTCTTTTATATATTTTGCCCCATTGTAGGTTGGAATACAAATTGAAACGATACTATCTTCTTTTTTAAATTCCATAATAGCCCGTTTGTTTTAATTTTAAGGTTTTTAGATATAAAGCGGGTTTAGAAATAATACCAATTAAATTGTGCTTAAACAATAAAATAACCAGTTTACAATAGAGATAAGGAATGATACCTGCCCGATAGTAAAGTAATTTTTGTAACTCATTGCTTTTCTGCGACGCTTCTGTGTAAAGAGCTTCCGAAAAAATTTTAAAATTCATATTCCTTTCAAGTTCTCTTTTAATGGACGGATGTCTGGCTGATGCAATGGCATAAACTAACCAGTTCTCTTCATAAATCAATTTAGTGAGTTCTGGGTTTTTTGTTGCAGAGTTTGGATGAATGCGGTATTTGGTTAGTATTTCATTCATGCCATACCATTTCATCTGGGGTGATTTAGCATAATTTTCTAGTGCATGCAAGACCTCGCCTTTGTAACGTAAACGGACATCGTAATGGTTTTGCAAGTAATAACTACTTCGTCCCATGGTCGATGTATTGTTGTGTGATCCATACCAAATGGGGTATGCAAAAAACCAATCATTTCTAAAAAACCACTCTTGTGGCTTTTGACAGGGATATTTCTCGTACAATATCTCACCCGAATGCGTATCAAAAGCCTGGGTCATGGAGAGGACTAAGCCACAATCGGGATGTTCTTGCAAGTAACGAACCTGTTTCTCTAGCTTCGTTGGTAAAAGAATATCATCGCCCGACATAGGTACAATAAGATCG
>JAYVSA010000176.1:0-10548 GCA_043775765.1 Breznakibacter sp.
GTTTCTTCTGACTTAAAGCATAGCCTTCAATTGATTCTACTACCATTTCTGCCATTGTACTATTTCTAAACGTTTAAACTTCTGCTACTCAAAGGGGTACTTTTTGCAACTCTATATTGAATCTTCTCTATCTATTTTTTGAATCCTGCCTGAAGTGCCGTAATAGCAACTAAATTAACAATATCGCTTACCGAACAACCGCGGGACAAATCGTTGATTGGTGCTGCCATGCCTTGAAGAATAGGGCCAATAGCTTCTGCGTGTGCCATTCTTTGGACCAGTTTATAGGTAATATTTCCCGTTTCGAGTGTTGGGAACACCAATACGTTGGCTTTTCCTGCAATAGCACTTCCTGGCGCTTTTTTGGCAGCTACCGACGGTATAATTGCGGCATCCGACTGCATTTCGCCATCAATCATTAAATCAGGAGCTAGTTTCTTAGCTAATTCCGTTGCTTTCACCACTTTATCAACCATCTCGTGCTTGGCGCTTCCTTTGGTAGAGAAACTTAACATGGCAATACGTGGTTCAAACCCAGCAATAGCTTGTGTTGTTCTACCTGTTGCTACGGCAATTTCTGCTAGTTCTTCGGCCGTTGGGTTTGGATGAACTGCACAATCGGCAAAAACCATCATTCCATCTTCACCAAACTGTTTATCGTTTAAAATCATAATAAAAGCCCCTGAAACAACGCTAATTCCGGGTGCTGTTTTTACATACTGAAAGGCTGGTCGTAAAACATCACCAGTATTGTTATCTGCTCCTGCAACCTCGCCGTCTGCATCTCCACATTTTATGATTAAGGTTGCTAAAACAAGTGGGTCTGTAATTTGGATTCGTGCCTGCTCCTCTGTTAATCCTTTGCTTTTACGTAACTCTACCATTTTAGCCACATAAACATCTAACTTGTCGTGGTTTAGTGGGTCGATGATTGTTGCTTGGCCAATATTTTTTAGTCCGAATCGAATAGCTTCCTCATTAATAATCAGAGGATTGCCAACGAGGATAACCTTTGCAAAGCCTTCGCCAATAATGATGTCGGCTGCTTTAAGAGTGCGCTCCTCCGTGCCTTCTGGTAGCACAATGCGTTTCAAATTTGTTCGGGCTCTCTCTTTCAGACCTTCAATAAAATCCATGATATTTTGGTGTTTTGGGATAAAAACAACTGCTAAAATTACGGCTCTAAAGGTATACAAAGAAGATGATTAATTGCTTGTCAATTGCCGAAAACTAACCACTTTAAGTGTTAAAATAACTGAAATTTGGTTCAGTTATGTATCTTCTTTTTTAATGCATTCTTAAAATAGTTATCCGCATCATTAATTAAATAGAGTTATGAAACTTATTCATCCAAACCTAAATCATTCCTTTTTTTGCGAGCGACTGTACGGTTTCTGTCGACACCAATTTGTCTATAGCCTCTCTAATAGGTGCGTAATCATTGTGCATTGGACATGGATTTTCGCAATCGCAATGTTTTAGGCCAAAACCACAACTCGTTATTATGTGGTTTCCCTCAATAGAGTGAACGAGTTCTTTAAGTGTCAAGTTCGGCTTTGTGTCATCGAATTTAAAACCACCTCCTTTACCTTTTATTGAGCTTACGAAACCCTGCTTTACCATACGCTGCAATATCTTTGCGGTAAAAGACTGGGGTGCATCTATCTGTTTGGCTATCTCTTCAATTCCAGGAGTTCGTTTTTTGTAGTTTTGCAACTGAATGTAAACCAGTGCTCTAAGAGCATATTCTGTTTCCTTGTTAAACATTGTGTTGGTTATAAAATTTGTCAATACAAAAGTAGTAAAATAAATTAAGTAAACTAAAAGACCTTTTTGTCTTCTTGTGTTAAAATAATTAATACATTTGTATCTGTTATTCTTATAATTATTTATTCATGGTACAAATTGAATTAGAAAACTCTTCACTTGGGGAGATTGTTGTTGCAGATTTTAGAGCTGCTTCGGTATTTAAAAAGGCAAACATAGATTTCTGCTGTGGTGGAAAGAAAACCTTGCATCAGGCTTGTAAAGAGAAGGGTTTAGATTTGTCGTCTATTGAAAGTGAGTTGAGAGCTCTTCAGCTTTTATCCATTAATCCAACCCAAAATTTCAACGACTGGAGCGTGGAATTTTTGGCATCGTTTATAAAAAATACTCACCATAAGTATGTTTTGAGTGCGTTGCCCGATTTACTTATCTATACAGATAAAATTGCGAAAGTTCACGGAGAAAATCATCCAGAACTTGTTGAAGTGGCCAATCTGTTTTTAAACATTAACACCGAATTATTACAGCATCTTAAAAAAGAGGAGGAGGTTCTGTTTCCCGCTATTTCAGAGGTTGTGAATAGCAATTCGCTTGAGGCAAAGGCTATTATTGTGTCTGAAATTGCACGTATGAACGACGAGCATGAGTTTGCTGGTGGTGCCATGGATAAGATTGCCGAACTTACTAATCATTATGCCATTCCTCAAGATGCGTGCAATACATACCGTGTTTGTTTGCAGTTGTTGGAGCAGTTTGAAGACGATTTGCATGTTCATGTGCATCTTGAAAATAACCTCATTTATCCTAAGGCTTTAGCTCTTTAATGTATTGTTATATAAGTTGTTAGTGCTTTTATACTGTTGATTATGAATACCGCAACTGCTAATTTAGAAAATGATCACGTCCATATCTTACGACTGATAGATGTGATGGAACATATTGTTTTATTGCCTCAGGCCAATTTTGCTCACTTGGAGGAGATTGTTGATCTTATTCGTGCTTTTGCCGATGGGTTGCACCATGCCAAAGAGGAGAATTTGCTTTTCCCACTTATGGTTGAGAAGGGGTTTTCTACACAAAATGGACCTATTGCAGTAATGCTGAGCGATCATGTGGAGGGACGAAATTATGTGAAAGGGATTTCTGCAAATATTGAAGGCTATAAGGCTGGTTCTTCTGATGCATTAGACAAAATCCATCGTAATATGAAGGGTTACACTGAGTTGTTAAAAGCGCATATCGGAAAGGAAAATAATGTGCTTTTTAGAATGGCCGACAACGCTCTTTCGCCACAAGAACAACAATTGTTACTCGCCCAATTTGCAGAATTAGAAATACGGCATAGCAATGGTTCAAAAGGTTTTGTCTCGCGCATTGATGTATTGTGCAAGGCTTATAATCTATAATCAATTCTCTTATTTGTTAAACTAAATTATTCATTTATGACAACACGAAAACTTTGGTTAGGTTTCATTGCTGTAATGGTAATTTCATTCACGGTACTTATTTACTACGGTGTTGAAATCTATAGGCAAGCGCCTCCAATTCCGGACAAGGTGGTTAATGCCGACGGGAAACTACTTTTTACTGGTCAAGACATTTTGGATGGACAAAATGTGTGGCAATCGATGGGCGGGCAAGAGATGGGTACTGTTTGGGGACATGGCGCCTATCAAGCTCCCGACTGGAGTGCCGACTGGCTTCATAAAGAGGCTGTTTTTATTCTTAATGAATATGCTCTTAATAAAGATAGCATACCGTACAACAAGCTAACTCCCGAGCGCCAAGCGTCTCTGCAAGTGACTTTGCAAAGGGAGTTGCGCACCAATAGTTACGATGTGAATTCTAAAACAATTACGGTTTCTATTATCCGCGAAAAAGCTATTGCCGACAATAGTTTATATTATGGTGGTTTATTCACCAATAATCCGGCTCAGGCCAAAGATAGGGCTGCGTACGCTATACCCGAAAATTCGTTGAAAGATCCTGAGCGTATTCGTCAGTTGAATGCCTTCTTTTTCTGGATTTCTTGGGCATGTGTTACCGAGCGTCCAGGACAGGCTATTTCGTATACCAACAACTGGCCTGCCGATGATTTGGTGGCGAACAAACCGACTGGTGCACTGCTGTTATGGACAGGCTTTAGTATTATTATGTTGTTGGCAGGTATTGGGCTAATGTCGTGGTATTATGCTCGTAAACGCGATGAAGAGGAGGAAGTTCCTGTGTATAACATTGCTATAAAAAGTGAAACGCAGTCGCCTTCGCAAAAAGCCGTTCTCAAATATTTTTGGGTTGTTTCTGCGCTTCTGCTTGTTCAGGTAATTATGGGTATTGTTACAGCTCATTATAGTGTTGAGGGACAAGCTTTTTACGGCATTCCGTTGGCTCAATGGTTGCCTTATTCTATTTCACGTACGTGGCATATTCAAATAGCTATTTTTTGGATTGCTACCTCTTGGTTAGCAACAGGGCTATATTATGCACCTGCCATTTCTGGCGTTGAACCTAAATTTCAACGTTTGGGCGTAAATTTCTTGTTTGGTGCTCTTCTTGTAATTGTTCTGGGTTCATTGGCAGGACAATGGATGGGTGTGATGCAAAAACTTGGTCTTATTCAGAATTTCTGGTTTGGTCATCAAGGGTATGAATATGTCGATTTGGGTCGTTTTTGGCAAATATTCTTATTTGTAGGCCTAGTTATTTGGCTTTTATTGATGGGACGTGCCATTTGGCCTGCTCTTAAAGAGAAGTCTGAAAGTAGAAGTTTGCTTATTCTCTTCTTAATATCAACCATTGCCATAGCGGCATTTTATGGTGCTGGTCTTATGTGGGGACGCCAAACAAACCTCGCAGTTGCCGAATACTGGCGTTGGTGGGTTGTACATCTTTGGGTTGAAGGTTTTTTTGAAGTCTTTGCAGCCGTGGTTACCGCATTCTTATTTGTGAGAATGGGTATTTTAAAAGCCGCAACGGCTACTACGGCAGTGCTTTTCTCAACCGTTGTCTTTTTGGCGGGTGGTATTTTGGGTACCTTTCACCACCTCTATTTTACGGGTACTCCTACTGCTATCATGGCCCTCGGATCTACCTTTAGCGCCCTCGAAGTGGTGCCTCTGGTGCTTATGGGGTTCGAAGCTTATGACAATCTTAAAGTAAGCAAGAGTAGCGATTGGGTTCGAGAGTACAAATGGCCTATTTACTGCTTCATATCGGTGGCGTTTTGGAACTTGGTGGGTGCTGGCATCTTCGGTTTTATGATTAACCCTCCAGTGGCACTTTACTATATGCAAGGACTTAACACCACTGCTGTTCATGGACATACCGCTTTGTTTGGTGTGTACGGAATGTTAGGCATTGGGTTAATGCTTTTTGTGCTTCGCGATATGAATAAAGAGGTGGTTTGGAATGAGAAATGGGTTAAATTTGCTTTCTGGAGCATCAATATCGGACTTGCGGCCATGGTTCTTCTGAGCGTTTTACCTGTTGGACTTGCGCAAACGGTTGCCAGTGTTGAACATGGCTTATGGTATGCACGTTCGGCCGAATTTATGCAACAGCCCTACTTGATTATCTTTAAGTGGCTACGCGTTATTGGTGATACTCTTTTTGCTGCGGGTTCGGTTTCACTGGCCTACTTCATCTTTGGCTTAGCTGGTGGATGGAGCATCAAAAAATAATAGATTTCTGTAAATAGAGTTTTCTTAAGGCACCCAGTTTGTTTTCGAATAAGCTGGGTGCTTTTAATTTACGTGAGTTCTATCTATGCCCATTCTGAAGGTAGGAACCCATAATTGAATGTTATTTGTTCAAACGTGTTAGTTTGGTTGATGTGTGTAATTTTTAATCCAGATTTACGTTATTATTTTTTTATTTCAACTATTCAATCACCCTTTCGGTCGACTATTTTTAATGTTTTGTCGAATTTATGACCATATAGTCTATCTTTTTTATCAAATTTGCACAGTTGAAAAAACGCACAACGCTATTTATGAAGAATTTGTTTTTTTGTTTGCTACTTCTCGGAATCTCTTTAGTTGGTTTTGGACAAAATAAATTTACTCTCGCAGGAGTAATAAAAGATAAGACCAATGGTGAAACCCTCATTGGTGCTACGGTTCAAGTAAAAGAACTCTCTGGTATGGCAGTTAGTAGCAATAGTTATGGGTTTTACTCCATCAATATACCAAAGGGTTCTTACACTTTGCTTTTTAATTTTGTTGGCTTTTCAACGTTGTCTATCCCAGTTACAGTTACGGCAGATGCCACGGTAGACGGTGCAATGTTACCAGAAGTTCATCAGTTAGATGAGGTTTCTGTTACGGCTATTCGCTCCAACGATAACGTTACAAAGAGTCAAATGGGCATGGAGAAACTCAATGTGGCTCAAATTGCCAAAATACCAGTCATTTTTGGGGAAAAAGACATCATTAAAACGTTACAACTTCTGCCGGGCGTTAAGTCGGCAGGGGAGGGAAGTAGCGGTTTCTTTGTTCGTGGTGGTAGTGCCGATGGCAATTTGGTATTGCTCGATGACGCACCTGTTTATAACGCTTCACATCTCTTAGGCTTTTTCTCTGTTTTTAACTCCGACGCTATTAAAGATGTTGCTCTATATAAGGGTACTCAACCCGCCCAATTTGGGGGTAAACTGGCCTCGGTGCTCGATGTGAAAATGAACGATGGAAATAATAAAAAGTTTGGCGTTAGTGGCGGTATCGGGCTCATTGCTTCTAGGTTAATGGTAGAAGGTCCTCTCATAAAAAAAGATAAGGGTAGCTTTATGATCTCGGGGCGTAGAACCTATGCCGACATGTTTCTTCTGCTCTCTTCCGATTCATCAATAAACAAGGCATCGCTTTACTTCTACGACTTAAATACCAAACTAAACTATAGTTTCAACGATAAAAACCGTCTTTATATCTCGGGCTATTTTGGAAAAGATGTCTTGGGGTTTGGTAGTAATTTTGGACTAAACTGGGGTAATACCACTGCTACGGCTAGGTACAACCATATCTTTAGT
The DNA here is from genome assembly GCA_043775765.1 of Breznakibacter sp. Taxonomy (GTDB): domain Bacteria; phylum Bacteroidota; class Bacteroidia; order Bacteroidales; family Marinilabiliaceae; genus JAGPHP01. The sequence goes on from JAYVSA010000176.1 coordinate 6,791, forward strand.
CCCAGACTCTTCTCTAATACCATATTTATTTATAGCAATTACGACTATAAATTTGCCCTTAACTTTGGTGGCAATGATATTTCGGTTCTCTCTCGAATACAAGATTTGAATTTTAAGCAAGAGTTTCAGTATTATCTCAATTCTGCCAATACCCTTAAATTTGGATTCAACTCTATTGAACATACTATAATTCCTGGGCGTATCTCAATTGCAAACTCCCAGAGTACCGCAAATCCGAGTATCACCAATCGTCGTTCATGGGAGAATTCGCTCTATGCGAGCAATTTATACAAACCGCTCGAAAAGCTCAATATTGAATACGGATTAAGAGTTAACTCTTTTTCTGTTTTAGGTGGTGGTAACTTTTATACCTACACTGCCAACGGAGACCTCGCTTCTACAATTAATACAACGAATAATGAGATTGTAAAAAACTATATAACCCTTGAGCCACGGATCAATCTTTCTTATGTTCTTAATGCTCAAAACTCTGTTAAGGTTGGTTACGCCAGAAATTCGCAAAACATTCACGTTGTCTCTAATTCTACTTCAGGTAATCCTACCGATGTTTATATGCCCAGTTCCAATAATGTGAAACCACAAACTTCCGATCAAATTTCGGTGGGTTATTTTAAAAATTTCTTGCAAGATGAGTATGAGTTTTCCGTTGAAGGGTATTATAAAGATATGCAACATCAAGTCGATTACCGCGACGGCGCACAACTGCAATTCAATGAAAATCTCGAAGGGGAACTGCTCTATGGCAAAGGCCGAGCCTATGGTATAGAGTTCCTGTTGCGTAAAAAAGTGGGCAACTTTACGGGTTGGGTCTCCTACACGCTCTCTCGTTCTGAACGTAAAATAGAGGGCGTCAACCAAAATAAATGGTATAACGCTCGCCAAGATAGAACGCACGATATTGCCATTGTGGGTATTTATAACCTTACTGCTCGCTGGAGTTTCTCGGGCACTTGGGTCTATTATACAGGCAATGCGGTAACCTTCCCTAGCGGAAAATATGCCACTGCTGGTCAGGTCGTTAATTATTATACCGAACGAAACGGCTATAGAATGCCTGCTTATCACCGTTTAGACATCGGGGCAACTTTTATTGCTCGTAAATCAGCCAAGTTTGAGTCGAGCTGGAACTTTTCAATCTACAACGTCTATGGACATGAAAATGCTTATACCATCGATTTTCAAGTAGATCCTGATGATGCCTCCAAAACTCAAGCAGTTCAAGTGTCTCTTTTCAGATTTATACCTGCCATTACTTACAATTTCAAATTCTAATTATATGAAATTCAGCTACATAAAATTGCTTGCCATACTACTCGTTCTAGTTGCTTTTTCAGCGTGCGAAAAGGTTATCACGGTCAATCTCAACGATTCTGCACCTGTGGTGGTGGTAGAAGGTACTCTTTGTCCGTCCGATTCTTTTGCTCGTGTGGAGCTCTCTTATTCTGTTAATTTCGACCAAACAAATACATTTCCCCCAGTTGAAAAGGCCATTGTTACCATCTCCAATACCAAAGGGAATATCTATACACTTACTGAATTTGGGGAGAAACGTAATGCCGACGGTTCATTGGCAACCTATATCTCACCCGGTAATTACCGCGCTAAATTGCAAGCACAAATAGGCGAAACTTACCTTCTTACCATCATCGCCAACGGCAAAACCTATACTTCCACTTCTACCATCCCTCCTATTGTTCCCATCGATTCAATTTATGTGAGTGGAACTGGGGGCTTTAGTCCTCCCGATGTATCCGATAGCTATATGTCTGTTGCTTTTCAAGACCCTGTTGGTGTTCCTAATTACTACCGTTTTGTACAGTATGTCAATGACAAAAATAGCGTGCCCGATCCTTATATTTTCGTTGGCGACGACCATTTGGAAGACGGTATGTACCTCAAAGCAGCACTCTTTGGCTCTAAAGTGATGATTGAAAAAGGAGATACCATTGCCGTAGCTACTCAATTCATCGATAAAGGCGTTTGCGACTATTTTCAGTCTCTTGCCAATCTTGGTCAACAGGGCCAAGGTGCCACGCCTACCAATCCAAAATCGAATATCACGGGCGGCGCTTTGGGCTATTTTTCGGCTTATTCTGAGGTGCGAAATACCATCATTTTTCGTTAGTATCCTTTTCAAATTTCTGTTTTTGGGGTGCCAACAAAGGCGGTTCAATAACACTTCGGGTTTCTGGCATTTGCCTCAAATCCACTTTTACTTTCGCCCTTGTTGTCGGGCTATCCATTACAAGTCCTCGCCCCGAAGAAGAATCGGGTCTGCGGGCTTTTCATTCCTATCCCTCACCCGTGTTTATGTTTTAAATCCTATTTTATCTTGGAGTCGCACCTAATCTAGGTCTAATCAATTAGTTGTGAAGTTTTAAAAATATGGTTACTTTTATCCAGTCATCCAAAATTGTCATTTAATGAAACCACTTATGAAAAAACTGCTACTCCTTTCAATCTTAAATTTTCTCCTCTTTAACCTTGGCTTTTCTCAAACCAAAGCTCCAAAAGCCATCAAGCCATCGCTTAAAATAGGTTCGCTCAAAGGTGCTCCTGTTTCAATAAACAGCTTCCCTTACACACAAGATTTTTCCATCTATCCTTTAATTGGTTGGGATGTTACTAGTGGTGATTTCTCTTGGCAACTCGACTCCTACACCGCCACGGCTGAGTTCTTTAGCTTTGTCGATACGTGTAAAATGACACTGCCCGAAATCAATTTTAGTGCCCTCAATAAACCAACTCTTGAGTTCTCGTGGTCCCATCTTTACGACAAATTATATCCTCTTGATGAACTCAAAGTTGAACTATCTTTAGATGGTGTTTCTTGGACTCCATTATTCCAAAAAGCTGGCTCCAATCTCGATTCAAATGATGGTGCTTCTTCTCAGGTTCCGGGATCATTTCTTGTTGAAACTATTGATCTGTCGGCTTATGCTGGTCTGGCCAATGTGAATATCCGATTTCTTGGAGTCTCGGGAAATGGGAATAATCTTTATATCGACAATCTAATCTTAAAGGACGCTGCGGCTACATCCATTAGTGAAGTTTATACACCTGCAAACGCTCTTCTCTCCATTTATCCTAATCCTACAACTGGAATTTTTAATATCGATTTAACCAATTTTGGAACCAATCCTACAGTATCTATCATTAATAACGGCGGCGTTACGGTAAAAGAGTTTAATGTAAACCTTTTCGAAACGAACTCAATATTTTCTGTTAATCTTGAGAATTGTGTTAAGGGAATCTATTATGTTCGTGTAAAATCAGAATCGAACTGTGTTGCTAAACCTTTAATTGTAAGGTAAATGTTTGTTAGTGCAAGTCATGCACGGGGATTGTATCGCACGCTTCCGAGACAGCTCCGTTTACTCTTGAGATTCCTTCGCTTATCACTGAGATTGCTCCGACTGCCTCCGAGATTCCTTCGCTTATCACTGAGACAGCTCCGACTGGCCCCGAGATGATTTTACTTATTACCGAGACTATTTCCGTGTTCAGAATAACTAAAAAGACTCATTCGCACTGTGGCAAATGAGTCTTTTTGTTAAATATTTAAATCGTTACAATATTACCATTTATATGCCAAGCCTACCCCCAGCATCTCTTTAAGCTGAAGTTTGGCTCCATGAGTCGATGTTATTCCAGAAACTTTATCGGTATCTGTTGTTTTTGTGTCATCATCATACAAAAGGTTGAACGTAAAATTCACTACAATAAACTTATTTACC
>JAYVSA010000177.1:0-7318 GCA_043775765.1 Breznakibacter sp.
TGGCAATGTTGAACTTACCCTTCAGGTAGAAGGGCGTGGCGACAGTTTTCTGGCCTCACTCGACTCCCGTGGCTTCCTCTTCAACCACACCGCCGAAATTAAAATCAAACAAGCCAACTTTAAAATCAAAGTCATCGAACTCCATTCCCACTCCTTCTACGCCACTCTACGCAATAAACTCATGTGGGGCGCCGATAAACGAAATATTTAATCCGTAATTTGGGGGTGCCACAAAGGGCGGGCGTTCTCTACTTCTTAGTCTTACTAGTATTTTAAGTTTAAAACACCATCTCCCTTTCTGTCGGGCTTTCGTTGCAAGTCCGCAGCCGCATCTCTTGCTATACTCCGCTTTCTTATAAATCTCAGAATAAACTATTTACGCGCCTTTGCGGGCTTTTCACTTCTATCCCTCACCTAAAAAAGAAAACCCTCCCAATTCAAATTATCTTAATGAATCCCTAATATTTCACACACCTTAGTTAAGATGAGGTTAATTATCTTATTTGTTTCCTATTAATTGAATGTAACCATTGGGTTTCTACAATTAAATTCTATTTTTGTCGTTCTTAGAAAAATATGGATTATAAACGCAGAATAGACTTTCTTATTAAAAAGCTCCGTCGACTTACGTCTTTGGGGCTTTTCTTGGTTACACTCTCTTCTCCGTCGCTTTTGGCACAAGATAAAGTTGAGCTTGGCTTCTCTCTCGGGTCATCCTCATATATGGGCGATCTCAATCCAACCAATCCAATTTATCAACCAAACTTGTCGGGTGCAGTCATTGGCCGTTACGTCTTTAACGACCGCATTGCCTTTAAAGCTACAGCTTTTGCCACGTCTCTCCAAGGAAGCTATCCGAGCAAAAACGTTTTTCTCCCTCGCACAGATGGTGTCTCTTATTTGCCCGATTCAATACCCAATTACTCGTTCTATCGTTCATTAGTGGGTGATATAAGCGGACAAGTTGAAATTAATTTTCAATCCTATGACCATCCCTATATTTCAACAACAACCTTTACGCCTTATATTGCAATAGGCTTAGGCACAACTATTTATAAAAGATTTTCGCAACAAGGTTCAAATCAGGTTGAAAAATCTGTTTTTGTATTATCTTTGCCCATCGGTTTAGGTATAAAGTATAAGTTAAATAAGCATATTCGCTTAGGGGCTGAATGGAGTTTTAGAAAGGTTTTTGCTAATGATCTCGATCAACCTTCTGCTAATTCCGTTTTTACACCAAGCGACCCTTATGGGTTTAAACAACCATCAAATTTAATTAATCATGATTGGATCTCTTCGTTTCAGGTTTCCATCACTTTTAATATGTTAAAACGGCGTATCGGCTGTAATGCTGGTTACACAGAACTTAATTAGAGAATAAGCATGATGGAAACATCAACTAAAGAACAACTTGTAAAAGAAAAACTACCTGTTCATGTTGCCATTATTATGGATGGCAATGGCAGATGGGCAAAAAAACGGGGAAATGCCCGCATTTTTGGCCATCATAATGGTGTGAAGTCTGTTCGTGAAATTACGGAAGCGAGTGCAGAATTGGGTATCAAATACCTTACTCTCTACGCATTTTCTACCGAAAATTGGAGTCGCCCTAAGGCTGAAGTAGAAGCTCTTATGGCTCTTTTAGTTACTACCATTAGCTCTGAAACCAAAACGTTGATGGAGAATAATGTTCGCCTCCAATTCATTGGAAGTGTCGATTCTTTACCTTCAAAAGTATTAAAAAAGCTTCATGAAAGTGTCGAAAAAACAAGTCGTAATACTGGTCTTACTCTTGTTCTTGCATTGAGCTATAGTTCTCGTTGGGAGATTGTTGAAGCGGTCAAATCCATTGCTTCGCAAGTGAAAGCTGGAACTCTCAATGTTGATGATATTTGCGCCTCTGTTATCGATAACAACCTTTCTACAAAGGGAATTCCCGATCCAGAATTAATGATTCGCACAAGTGGCGAACAGAGAATTTCAAACTTCCTACTTTGGCAATTGGCCTATTCTGAACTTATCTTCTCAGAAGTGCTTTGGCCCGACTTTAGAAAAGAAGATTATTATAAGGCTTTGCTCGATTACCAAAACAGAGAAAGACGTTTTGGATTAACCAGTGAACAAATATAAGTTGTTTATTATTAAAGAATTAAGAATGTTAAAAAAAATTTTGCTTCTTCTTACTCTGCTTGTTTCAACAGTCATCATGGCGCAAGAGGAGGTTAAAACACCATCTATTTCCTACTCGGGAACTCCCAAGAAATATGAAATTGTTGATATTCAGGTTACAGGCATTGAGAATTACGACACCAAAGTCCTTATTAATTTATCGGGGTTAAAGGTTGGTCAAACAATCACAATTCCTGGCGATGAAATAACCAATGCTATTCGTAAATATTGGGAACAGGGTTTGTTCTCAAATGTTAAAATCGAGGCCTCAAAAATTGAAGGGAAGAAAATTTATCTAAATATTACGCTTCAAGAACGTCCGCGTTTATCCGAAATACACTATTTCGGGTTAAAGAAGTCAGAAATAGAGGCGCTTACTCCTAAAGTTTCTATGATGAAAGGGAGTCAAGTAACTCCGTATCTTATAGATAGAGCCGAAAAGTATATTAAAAAATATTTTGTTGAAAAAGGCTTTTCTAACGTTGAAGTGAATATTATTCAACGAGATGATACCACGCATGCCAATCATGTTTTTCTTGATATCGACGTAGATAAAAAAACAAAGGTAAAAGTACGTCACATCGTAATAGAAGGTAATACCATATTTACAAAGTATAGTGTTACCCGTGCTATGAAAAAAACAAATGAACGTAATAAAATCTATAACTTCTTTCGTACAAAAAAATATATTGAGGAGAAATACCGCGAAGACTTAGCTGCAGTGGTTAATAAATATAACGAGAAAGGTTATCGCGACGCACGAATTCTCAGTGATACGGTTATTAAGAATGATAATAATACCGTTGATATTAAATTTAAAATAGAAGAAGGACGAAAGTATTTTGTTGGTAATATTACTTGGGTTGGTAATAGTATCTATCCGTCTGATTATCTCGATTATACCTTAAAAATTAAAAAGGGCGACCTCTTTAATCAGAAAAAATTAGATAAGCGTTTGTCTGAAGATGATGACGCCGTTCAGAATTTGTATATGGATAATGGTTATCTTTTTTCAAACATCTCACCCGTAGAAATCAAAATTTATAACGATACAATCGATCTTGAGATGCGTGTTTTTGAAGGAAAACAGGCTACCATTAACGAGGTGAAAGTAAAGGGCAATAATCAAACAAATGAACATGTTGTTCGTCGTGAAGTGCGTACTAAACCAGGTCAGCTCTTTAGTAAGTCTGAGCTCGTGCGTACGGTTCGAGAACTGGCGCAACTTGGCTTCTTTGACCCAGAAAAAATATCGCCCGATGTTCAGCCTCGTCAAGAAGATGGAACTGTGGATATTGTTTATAATCTGGAAGAGAAGAGTAATAATCAGCTCGAACTCTCTGGTGGTTGGGGTGGAGGTATGTTTGTTGGATCTTTAGGCTTAAAGTTCACTAACTTCTCTGTTCGCAATTTCTTTCATGCCGATGAGTGGAGACCTCTTCCTACTGGCGATGGACAAACAGTTTCCTTACGGGCTCAAACAAACGGTTCTTACTACCAGTCGTACAGTGCTTCGTTTACAGAACCTTGGCTAGGGGGTAAAAGACCTAATTCTCTTACACTTTCGGCTTACTATCAAACTCAATCGGGTGTTTCAAGTAGTTATGGTTATAATTCCAGTTATAGCAGCTTGTCTGGAACAAATAATGTTACTGCAAGTATGGTTGACAATACAAAACACCTCAACGTAGCGGGTTTCTCCATTGGGTTAGGGAAACGTTTAAGTTGGCCCGATGACTATTTTGCAATCTATACCGAATTGGGATTCACGAACTACGACATGCTTAACTGGAGGTTGCTGAGTTACCCAACGGGTACATCTAAAACCATTAATTTTAAAGTTATATTCTCTAGAAATTCGGTAGATAATCCATTATATCCGAGAGGTGGGTCTAACTTTTCCTTAGGCCTTAATTTTACGCCACCATTTTCGCTGTTTAATGGTAAAGACTATTCTGTAATGACAGATCAAGAGAAGTTTCGGTACGTTGAATTTCATAAATGGAACTTTAAGTCTGTCATCTTTAAATCTATTGATAAGGGGAGCAAACTTGTCTTGATGGGTAAATATGAGCTTGGGTATCTTGGGTACTTTAACAAATATGCAAAATCACCTTTTGAGAAATTTCGCTTGGGTGGTGATGGTATGAGCGGGTATAATATGTATGGTTCTGAAACAATTGGCTTAAGAGGATACGAAAACTCTTCTCTTACGCCAGTTGATCAATTGGGCAATGAGAATGGCAATGTCTATACTAAATTGACCTTAGAACTCCGTTACCCTATTGCTCTTAAACCTTCGGCAACAATCTTTGTGCTCACCTTTTTTGAGGCTGGTAATGCTTGGCAAGACTTTGGTAAATTCAGCCCGTATGATCTTAAAAACTCAGCTGGTATGGGTGTGAGAATCTATTTGCCTATCTTTGGATTGATGGGTATTGACTGGGGATATGGTTTTGATCGTTCAAATGCAAACCCTTCGCAAATTAGTGGTGGACAGTTTCATTTCGTTATGGGTCAATCTTTTTAAGGTATATTCTTTTATTTTATTATTTTTGGATTAGTTTTTGATGATAAGCTCCAAACACTAAATGATTATATTATGAACAAAATATTTTTAATTATTGTATTTGTTACGCTTGCCGGAGGATTTGCATCAGCTCAAAAGTTTGGCTTTGTTGATACGGATTATATTTTAAAGAATATGCCCTCTTATAGCGCGGCGCAAGAGCAACTCAATCAAACCTCCAAGAAGTATCAAGAGGAAGTAGAGTCTAAGTTTAGCGAAATTCAGGCAGCTTACAAAGCGTATCAAAATGAAAGCGTGTTTCTTTCACCAGAACTTAAAGTTAAGCGTGAAAACGAAATCGTAGAAAAAGAGAAAATAGCCAAGGCGCTTCAGCAAAAATATTTTGGAGCTGAGGGTGATTTGTTTAAGAAGAGACAAACACTCATTAAACCTATTCAAGATCAGATATATAATGCCGTAAAAGAACTCGCTAAAGATGAAACTCTATCCGCTTTGTTCGATAAGTCGTCTGGCTCAATGGGTATTATTTTTGCCGATCCAAAACTTGATCGTAGTGATGCCATTTTATCAAAACTAGGTATAAAAAAATAGTGTTAATTAATATTTGTAAACAATAATGAAGAATTTGTATAAAGTTTATTTATTGTTCTCCCTCTTTATTGCATTGGGTTTTAATGGTATTTCTCAAACTAAATTAAAGTTTGGACATATTAATTCTCAAAAAATTATGGCGGAGATGCCTGAATATAAGTCTATTGAGACAACAATTCAGGCGGAATCTACAAAGCTCGAGAAACAACTCACAGATATGAGAGAAGAGTTTCAGCGCCTTGTAGATGAATATCAAAAATCGTCTAGTACTCTTTCTAGTACCGACCGTGCTCAAAAAGAGAAAGATTTAGGCGAACGCAGCCAGAAGGTTCAAAACTTCTACACTACTGCGCAACAATCGCTCGAAACAAAGGCCAAGGCGCTTCATGAACCTGTTGTAGCAAAATTGCAGGCTGCGATTGAGAGTGTTGGTGAAGAGGGCGGTTTTATCTATATTTTTGAAGTTGAACCAGGGTTACCTGTTTATTTTTCAACTCAGAGTGTAGATGTTAGTAGCTTAGTGTTGGCTAAATTAGCCCCTAAAGTTGTGGCTTCGCCTGCAGCATCAACTCCTGCTCCAGTAAAATCAGTAAAGTAATATTGAATAAAATAGATTAATAATATTATAAATATTTGTCAAATGAAATCATTTAAAATAGCTCTCTTTTTTGCTTTTTTTGCACTTAGTCTTAGCGGTTTTGCGCAAGATTTGAAGTTTGCTCATATTGATGTTCAGAAGCTTGTTGCCTCTTTACCAGAGAAAGTAAAGGCCGATAAAGCACTTCAAGACGAAGCTGCTAAGTTGCAATCGCAATTGAAAATAATGTCGGAGGAACTTGATAAGAAGTATGCCGATTATATGGCTCAAAAAGATTCATTGCCTGATCTTGTGAAATCAATCAAAGAGAAAGAGATTCAAGATCAAAATCAACGTATTCAAAATTATAATCAATTAGCGCAACAGTCTCTTAGTCAAAAAGAACAAGAGTTGTTAAAGCCTATAATCGAAAAAGTACAAGGCGCTATTGATGCGGTAGGTGCTGAAAAAGGATTTATCTATATTTTTGATATTAGCTCAAAGATTATTGTGTTTCACTCAGAAAAAAGTGTAGATGCAGAACCTCTTGTTAAAGCTAAGTTGGGAATACTGTAATTTTATTTATATTAATGGCCTCATTCTGTTTTAGGATGGGGCTATTTTTGTTTTTTACCTTATGGACTCTTTGATTTTGCCTTCTGCTCCTGGGCCAATTGCCGTTTTTGATAGCGGGTACGGTGGGTTAACTATTCTGACTCATCTGATAGAAGCATTGCCTCAATATGACTATATCTACTTAGGTGATAATGCTCGGGCTCCTTACGGGACTCGCTCTTACGATATTGTTTATCAGTATACGCTTGAAGCTGTTGAGCAACTTTTTAAAATGGGTGCTCATTTAGTTATTTTAGCCTGTAATACGGCGTCTGCAAAAGCTTTGCGTACGATTCAGCAAAATGATCTGCCCCGATTGGATCCGAAAAGACGTGTTCTTGGGGTCATTCGGCCGAGTGTTGAGGTTGTGTCGAGTTTTTCTGAAAGCAAACATATTGGCGTTTTAGCTACTCCGGGTACTATTCAGAGTGATTCATATTTGCTTGAAATTGCAAAAGTTGCTCCTGAGTGTGTGGTTGTTCAAGAGGCGTGCCCCATGTGGGTTCCTTTGGTTGAAAATGGGGAGTTCAATAGTGACGGTGCTGATTTTTTTGTTGAGAAACATCTGTCAAATTTGTTTGCTTTTGATTCGGAAATTGATACTATTGTTTTGGGCTGTACTCATTATCCGTTATTGATGCCTAAAATAGCTAAATTTCTTCCTGCTGGGGTAAAAGTGTTGAGTCAAGGGGATATTGTTGCAGAGAGTCTTATAAATTACTTAGCTAGACATTCTGAAGTGGATATTAAATGTTCAAAAACGGGGAAAGTTGTTTTTTATACTACAGAGAACCCTCTAAAATTTGAGCAAACAGCTTCATTGTTTTTTCCTGGTG
>JAYVSA010000178.1:0-8510 GCA_043775765.1 Breznakibacter sp.
AGTAGGCTATGAAATTATTGATTATATCTTTATCAATTTCGATGTTTTTATCGGCGTGTCATAATGAGCGCTCAACTGTTGTGGATTCCCCCGAAATTACATTTTATGTAGGCACCTATACCAATTCAGGAAGTCAGGGTATTTACTTATGCAAATTAGATACCCTAACGGGGCTTTTAAAAAACAAGGGTCTGGTTGCAAAACTTCATTCGCCTGGATTTATCAACATTTCGTTAGACGATAATTATTTGTGGGCATCACAAGAGGGTGTAGGTGAAAGTGATTCCGTTGTTTCGTATAAAATTGAACTCAATTCCAACCTTCTTAAGGAATTAAATCGAACAGCCGTTAAGGGAAAAGGCGCTTGTTTTGTGAGTAGTACAAATGACAATAATTTTTTAGCCGTTGCCTGCTATACAAGCGGTTCGGTCTCTTTAATTCCCTTAAATGCTGATGGTCGGATGGAGGATTCCGTTTTTGTTGTGAGGAATTCAGGAAAAGGTTTGAACCCCAGTAGGCAGGAGGCGCCACATTGCCATGCTATTCGTCAAGATTCTAACGGCTATCTGTATGCCACCGACTTAGGAACAGACAAGATTTCAGTATATAAAATTGTGGCAGATAGCTTACAATTAGTCGATCAAATTTTCGTTTCACCAGGTTCAGGGCCACGTCATATTGATTTTGACCCCAAAGGAAAGTACATGGCCGTAATAAATGAATTAAAGAGTAGTGTTGAATTGTATGTTCGTGGATATAAGCCCTACTTTAACAGAAGGCTACTTTATGTGCCCACTGTTCCTATAAATTATGAAGGTCCAAATACCGCCGCGGACATTCATTTTTCGCCAGATGGAAGATTTTTGTATGCTTCAAACAGAGGGCATGAGAGCATTGCCTGTTTTGAGGTTGTGCGTAAACAAGACAATTTAAAGCTTATTGAATACATGAGGGATCAGGTAAAGCAACCGCGTAATTTTAGCTTTGACCCAACTGGCAGGTATCTTTTGGTTGCAAATCAGGCTAAGAACAGCATTACCAGTTATGCTATTGAAGCAAAAACGGGCATTCCAATATATACAGGAAGCACTATATCTATACAAGCTCCTACATGCATCAAGTTTTTAAATCAGTACGGTTTGTAATGGCTAGCTTCTTTTGGGACAGAAAGTTCGCAGAAAAGTTTACGTAAAAGCCTCAAATCAAATAAATTAATTATATTTAGATTTGCTTTAAAGTTAAAATTATAAATGTATTAGAAATATTGAGTTATGAGTGTAGAAGAGGCAATTGTTGAACTTCTTAAAGTTCATAATAGGGTTATATTACCAAATTTTGGAGCTTTTTTGGTTGCAAAAGACGACCCCGAAGATAAATCTTATGTACTATTTAATAGCTTTTTAAGTTTTAATGATGGGCTTTTAATAGATTATCTAATAGAAAAAAACGGAGTCGACAATATCGTAGCAACCGATTTTGTATCTGAATATGTTTTTAAATTAAAGGCAATCCTAAATGAAGAGAAACTATATAAGTTTAATTACTTAGGTAGTTTTGATTTTGAAGAGAGCGGATCAATGCGTTTTCGTTATAATCCAAATACTGGAAGAACACCTCAAAAACCTGCTTCACACGCGAAGGTGGCTGCAAAAGTTGTCGAAAAGAAAGAGATTTCTAAAGAACCAGAGGAAAAAGTTGTTCAAGCACCTATTCTTTCTTCACCTATTACCACTACTTCGTCAGCAAAGGAGGATAAACCAAAAGATAATAAATCGAACGATGACTTATTAAATTTCGATAGTAGCACACCTCCCACAGTTGTTGTAGAAGCGAGTCCAAGAAATGCTGGCAGTGGCAGTAATGAGTTGAGTGATGCCAAATTTGAACTTATTGAAGAGAAACCTACATTGCATAAAAAGAGTGAACCCTCAGATAAACCTTGGGAACCAGTTGAAAGTAATACGAAACGTACAGTCATTTTTATTGGTTTGTTTGCCGTGACCTTAGCAATAATTGGGTATCTATTTCTCGTTTATTTCCCCAACAAGCAAGAGGAGGAGATGAGAAAGATTGCAATGGAGAGAGAGGCAAAAAGTCAGGTTATATTCAAAAAGCAACAAGAAGATTCTATAGCTATAATAAAAACGCGTGAATTGGCCATTGCGGATAGTATTCGGATTTCGGATGAGTCAAAGGTGACTATGGCAAATGGTTACCATATAATAATTGGCGCTTTTGCTGATGAGCGAAATGCAGATAAGTTGGTAGCAAAGCTGAAGAGTGATAACTTTCCGATGGCACAGAAGATTGTTGGTAAAAATCGTTTTTTAGTGAGCGCCGAATCTTGTTCAGATGTTGCCCTAGCCACTAAAAGATTACAAGTTGTGACTCAGACTCTTGGTGCAGACGGGTGGATTTATAAAGTAAAATAGATTATTATTTTTTATTTAGATGGGCGATAACGAAAGTTGTCGCCCCTTTTTTATTGTTTAGGTGATGTTCTCTCTCTTATTATTATTTTTGATGTTGGTTTATTCTTGTTTACTGATATTTGCAACCATTGGTTGGAATAAAGTACGCAAACAGTCATTGGACGATTCCGTAGTTTCTAATGCTATGAACTTCTCGCCAGAGTGCGGCGGTGTTTCAGTTGTAGTTGCTTTTCGGAATGAAGCCAATAATTTACCCGTGTTACTATCTCATCTTACACTACAAGATTACCCAAAACATCTGGTTGAAATTATTCTGGTAAACGATCATTCAACAGATGAATGGGAGAAAGTGGTGCGAGAGTATCAGGATATTTGTATGGTGATAAATAGCAGTGGTATTGGCAAGAAATATGCTATTCTTGAAGGCGTAAAACGGTCGAAGTACGATACCATAATAACCACAGATGCTGATTGTAGAATTCCAAAGGAGTGGATTTGCGAGATGGAGGTTGCGCGAACAAGCCGAAAATCTGATTTATTATTTGGACCAGTTAAACTAGAAGGCAACACTTCCTTTTTAAGCTATTTTCAGAGTATTGATTATATGGCAATGGCTACAATTGGTGCAGGATGTGCAGGGAATAAGCAACCCTTTTTATGTAGTGGCGCTAGTTTGATGTTTAATAAGGCAAAATATCTCTTAGTATTTGAGAATATTAAACTAGAATATCTTTCTGGCGATGATGTATTTTTACTTCATGTTTTTTATGAGCGGGGTTATTCTATCGATTTTGTAGCTTCTCAAAAGGCCATTGTTGTTTCTGGGGTTCAAAATAATTTCAAATCGCTGATTAATCAGCGTGCAAGGTGGGGCGGAAAAGCAACTGGTTATAGGCATCAATTTGCCATTTTTGTTTCTCTTATCGTTCTTTTGCTGAATGGCTCTTTGGCTTTAATGTTTCTCTTATTTCCCTTCAATAAAGTGTTCATAGCTACTGGAGTGTCTGTTTTTCTCTTTAAAATTTTGATTGATTCTGTCTTTTTGAATCACTCGAAAAGTTTTTGGGACGTAAAGCTAAGAGTCATTCCAACAATTGGAAGCGCTCTTCTTTACCCATTTTGGATTCTTTCTGTTGCCACGATAGGGCTAACAAGAAAAGTTCAGTGGAAGGGACGCATTGAGTGAATGATTAATGTGAAGATGTAGAATTACAGTACTTTAACAAATAGCCCATTGCTCGTTCATTGCCCAAGTCGCTGGCTTTTTTCCAATCGGTGCAAGCTTCACGCCTCAAGCCAAGTTGATAATTTACTAATCCACGCGTACAAAGAGCTATTTCATTTGATGGATTTTTGGCGAGGGAGCTATTGAGGTTCTTTTGTGCCTCAAAGAAGTTCTCTTTCTCTATATCCATCTGACTTTTAAGTAGATATATGTTTGGTAAAGAAGGGTCTAATATAACACATTGTGAAATATCACTGTAAGCCAAATCGAAATTTTGCGTGTATTTTCTTAGATATAGAAAACGGCGATAGTAGCCTTCTGCAAATGTTGGATTTGTTTGTATGGCATAAGAGAAGTCGAGCAATGCATCGTTTATTGGTCGATCTGTTTCGAGGGTTAAATTACCCCGAAGAGTGCGTGAGAACGCAAATTTTGGTTGAAAATAGACGGAACTATCGGCTAAAATGTAGGCACGCTCGATTTGTTGTTCTTCTACGGCAACCAAGCTTTCGAAATAGAAAGTTAAATAGGAGTTCGAGTGAAAGAGTTTTGCGGTGTTAAAATCAATTTTGCTCTCACTTTTATTATTATACATATATCTGGCATACCCCCTCATGGCATAGAACATAGCGTTATTATTAAATACTTTTAGGTGACTTGTGAGATTTTTTGCAGTTCCAATCCAGTCATCAAAAGCAAATGCTACCAGAGCTTTACTTAAATCAGGAGCTAAATAGGCCTGTTTTAGAATACTCTCTTTAAGCTTCTTAATAGGCACGTTGAGGTTGTACCAGTTTGTGTCTGATAGCGTAGAACAATTAAATAGGAAACTTGGACTTTCTGGTTTGAAATGGCCTACAATTCCCACAAGCTCGCCTTTGGAGTTTAGCACAGGAGCACCATACGCAGAAGCCGTTAAATTTGATTTGAGTAGGCCTATTCGGTTTAAGATGGGTTTGTCGATGACCCGACTAATGCGTTCTAAGATTGCCCCGTCTGACCCCAATGTTGGATCGGAGAAGATGAGCATTTCCTCATTCTCGTGAAAAAGTGCTGTTGTTGGGAATAAGAAATCGAACCGAAATCGCTTGACGGAAGAGAGCTTTATAATTACTAAATCGGCTGGTTGATGGACGGCTACCACGCGCTCAATGGTTAAGCCTAAGTTTCTTGAGTCTGTAATTTTTATGGAGTCGGCACCTTTAAAAATGGAGGCGCGACACACCGCCAGCCCAATACTACCAATAAAGAATCCAGCACTTTTACCAATTATACCGCCACCGTTGTTGTAGGTAGTAACAGAGAAGACTGTTTTCTCGGCGTCGGAAATGGCTTTGTAGATATTTTCTTGTGCTACCACATTGAAACCTATTACGCAGAGTAGTAGGCTTAGAAAAATAGATCTAAGGGGTAGTATTCTTTTCACTCGGTGCGTTTGAAGAAATTGTGTAGTGGATTTTCAGTATTACAAGTTTAAGCAATAATCTTCAATAAGTGTTAATAGCCGTTAAAATTATTTGCTTCGTAAAGTTTTCTATACTTACATCATTTTTATTAAAGCGGATGCTTTGTGCACTTAGTGCGAAGGGCAAAGTGTGAAACCGTGTGAATAGCTGATTTGGTGTATGTTCTTTGGTAAGAATTGCAGATGTGCTTACCAGCTATAGTAACCACCTCGTTTTTAGATTGTTGACTTATCTTAGAAATCCATTCAGAGAACAATAAGCTAAAATCCACTTATTCAATGGCTGAAAATACGCGGTTTAGAGTGTCGTGAGATGGACTCCTTTACGGGTAATTACACTTGCACTGCTACGGCACCTACCAGCGGCCAAACAGCATATAATTTGCAATTGCGCTTCCAAAAGAGTAACATTGTTATTAAGAGAATAATTGTAAATTGAAATTAAAATGACTTTAACCACACGATGAAATCGTGCGGTAGCAGGGGTTCAATTCTTTCATTAATGGGTATTTTGTATGTTTAAATATTTGAATTCATATCAGTGTTTTAGTTTAAGAAACAATGATTTATTAGAGATAAGGCTATCTCCTCATTTGGTTGGAGAGGGCGAGTTAATGAAAGAGTATAGTGAAAAATTAAATTTTCCAGAATATTTTGGCCACAATTGGGATGCTTTATGGGATTGCATGTGTGACTTAAGTTGGATTAACGAACATAATTTGATTATAATTCATTCAGATTTGCCTTTATTAGATGAAAAAGCATTAAAAATTTATGTCAATATATTAGAAGATTTTCAAGTAAGGTGGGATAAACGTGGTGATAAATCGGTTGAGATCTATTTTAATGAGGAAAATAGACAGGTGATTAATCTCATAGTTAGTCGTTCAAAATAGATTATTTGATTGGTACCCCCTGCTGCCGCCGCACGATTTCATCGTGTGGTGTTATGGCCATAGAAGCTAACATTGTTATTAAGAGAATAATTGTAAATTAAAATGACTTTATCCACACGATGAAATCGTGCGGTAGCCTAGGGGTTTTTAAGCGGTTTTACGAGTGAGAGTTTAAATTCATCTGATAATCAAAATAAATCTTCAGAACCCAATAGTAAAGAAGTTCCAATTATGATGAGAGGGGTTGAAGGCGCAAAGTACTAGAATCATTTTTATTAGTTGACTTATGGGTAGTTTTCTGGAACGAGTTAGGAAATCTAAAAACATTATTGGCATAGTTATGATTAGTGTTATTCTAGTCACAAGTTTATTAATTCGTCAATATTTTAGGTATGAAAAAATAATGAGTGAGCAAAAGTTTACCGTATGCAAGACCACAAAACTTACATCAAGCAGTGTTCGGTATCAATTTAAAATTAAATCAGTCGAATATGTTGGGTGGGTGGGCTTTCAAGATCCAAATCATAAAATAGGTACATATTATCTACTTGTATATTATCCCAAAGATCCCACAATTAATTGTATTATATATCAGGAAGTGCGGGATTCATCGAGTTATGGAGAAAGCGCAAACTATCCAAATAAATTTAAAGTGTATTTTTGGCGCTTTTAACCGGTGCTGTCTCCCTTTGCTGCCGCACGATTTCAATAATTAGGAATAGATTCATCAAAAAAATAACAATAAGTAAATCAAAAGAATCAATTAAAGCCATTAATTTTAAAAAAAATGAATAGTCAGAAAGCTAATATTGTGGCAATTGTGGTATTTGTTTTATTTATTGTTCTCAATTTAGACCTAAAGCGAAAGGATAATGTCACAAAGAACTTTATTACAGATAATTATCATATAACGATTGGATATATGATAAGTTATTCTATCTCGGGGGATGCTGATAATCGCATTCTAACTTATGAATATGTTGTTAAAGGAAATAAATACCAAAGGTATATTACTCCAAGTATATATTTTGACGAATGCCACAATAACATAAATTTGTGTAAATATCATAAATTTCACGTAATTTATTCGGCGAAGGAGCCAGACAAAAGTTTAATAGATTTGTCATATCAAATAATTAGAATTGATAGCACGTATGTTTATAAAAACTTAGATAAATTTGAATAATTTTAAGTCCATGACGCCGCACGATTCCATCGTGTGGTAGCCTAGGACTGAAAATATATAAGCTTTCTCAAGCAGGAAAAATGGATCTCAGTAAACTAAAAAAAGATTAAATAATATGTTTAGGTATTTGAATTTAAAAAATATTTTTCCCAAGATTTTTTTGTTAATAGTATTGGCTTCCGCTAGTTCTTGTGGCAATGATGTAACTAACACTATAAACGGCATGTGGAGTATTGACAGCCTTGTTTACAAAGGTGTTGATATTAGAAATTGTTTATTAAGCAACTTAATTGTGTTTCATGACAAATCAATAAATTTACCTGTAACTGAGGATCGATGTGCCGGATTTGAAGAATTTAATGAAAACGGTAATTGGAAGCTAATTGAAAATAGTGAAATTCCCATCTTAGTAAATGTGAATAGCAAAAATGCATTGTTTAAAGGAAATCTTAGAGTTGAATTCTATCCTGATTACAATGAGAAACTTTTAAAAATGCGTTTGTCTTCGGATTCCGTGTGTGTAATATGTTCTAAGTTTTTATTTGATTTCGATAAAAATCGCACATTGGTGAATTTCCTTTCAAATAAATCTCAGGCTGGCGTGGTTTTGCGAACCGTACCAAATAAATAGCTACCACCCAGTGCTACCGCACGATTTCATCGTGTGGTGTTATGGACTTAGAAGCTAATATCGTTATTAAGAGAATAATTGTAAATTAAAATGACTTTAACCACACGATGAAATCGTGCGGTAGTATTGGTGCAAATTATTCCACCAGTTTTATTATCTTTTTGGTGTAATCGGCCATAAAAAGTGGAATGTTTAGCATACCCTCATCTATTTTTAAATTTTTAAGCGAAAAACGAATGGCTAATTTCGGATTATAGCTTTTACGATAATAGGCTAAGCTCTTGCTTCTTATGTTTTCGTCGGATTTCACCTCAATAGGTATGATGTCATTTTGGTATTGTATTAAAAAATCCACCTCCGCCAAATTGCCCGAACTCCAATATCTTGGCGCAACATCAAATTGATTTACTAAGCTTTGTAGTACAAAATTCTCGGTTAGAGCCCCTTTAAATTCGGTAAACAAACGGTGTCCTTCGGCAATTGCTATAGGATCGAGTTGCGAGAAGCGTCGTAATAAACCCACATCTAACAAATAGATCTTAAAGGCGGTTAGGTCATCGTAAGCCGAAAGTGGCAAGGATGGCTTGGTTGTGAGACTAATTTTATACGCCAATCCTGAACTAATAAGCCACTGTAGCGCATCTTCATAATCTCTTGCTCGGGCTCCCGATTTTA
>JAYVSA010000179.1:0-5876 GCA_043775765.1 Breznakibacter sp.
AAGACGCCATAACTGGTCGTCTCTACCCGATAAAATCCTCTTTATCCTCAGGTTTATAAGTCGACAAAGCATAAACGGCATTGGCTTTCATACCCGCCATAGCACCAAAATCAGCTTTTATGGGCTCTATAAATTGATACGTTAATAAATTCAACGGAATATCCATTGGACAAGCCTTGGCACACTCGCCACAACTCACACATCGACCTGCCAAGTGCATGGCGCGCATAAGATGGTAATCTAAATTTCCACGCTGGTGACTGGCAACTGGTATCCATTGAGGTTGATTTACATCGGTGGTGCATCGGTGGCAATAACACATAGGACAAGCAGCCCTACACGCATAGCATTTGATACACTTAGAAAACTCTTTTTGCCAAAATGCCCAGCGTTCAGCAGCACTCATGGCCTTAAGTTCTTTCAATAGCCCTTGTTCTCGTTCAGATAATGACAAATCGGCCGTTTCAAGGTAGGTCTCAATCGATTTAAAATCGGCCATTTCGAGCAGCGTTCCATCGGCACAAGAAAAAAGCACCAACACCTCGCTATCCTTAATTTGAAACTCTGATGCTAGTTGCAAAATGCTACGCAAGGCTGCCACATTGGCCAAGATACCAAGTTTACCAAATCGCTTGATTTCCGCTTTAAGAAGATAATTGGCCAAGTTTTGAGTACACGAGTCATCGAAAATCAACTTCTCAGCTTGCTCAGGCGTACGCGCAAAGAGAGCTCGAACACGACTCCCCGACCCTTTTTCGTAACCAATAAAGAGATCGATGCGCTTTTCAGCGAGTAACTCCGCAACTCTATTCTGTAACGTCTTCATGGGCCTCTGTAGTTTTGATTACTCCATCTTCAAAAAGCTTATTTATAGCAATCCGTTTATAATTTTCACAAGGTCCCATTTGGTGGATGCGCTCGGCGGTATGATTTACCAAATCGGCCCATTTAAATCCCTCAGCAGCCGATACCCAGCTAAACTGAATTCTATCGACCTCTACGCCCACAAAATCGAGCAGATTGCGAAATACAATCCATCGCCTGCGCGCATGAAAGTTACCCGACGTATAGTGACAATCATTTGGATGACAGCCCGATACAATGATTCCATCGGCCCCATTCTCGAAGGCTTTCATAAGTACCATAAAGTCGATGCGACCCGTACACGGAAAACGAACAATCTTCACATTAGCCGAATATTTCAGTCGACTTGTGCCCGTTAAGTCAGCACCAGCGTATGTACACCAGTTGCAGACAAAAGCCACTATTTTAGGTTCAAATTCTTGCATACTTTGTATTTTGAACACCTGTCAGGTGTTGGAGACCTTATAGGTGTTGAATTCTTATATTACGGAGACGCCATGTATGGAAGTCACTACAAAAATCAATCATTCAACAACGCCAACACCTCTGAATATATCTGTTGGTTTGAAAAACCATGAATATCAATTGCTTTTGTTCGGCACAATGCCACACAGGTTCCGCAGCCTTGACAAAGTCCCTCGTTTACTTTGGCGAGAGTTTTTACAACCTCACCGTTTCTGTTCTTAATTTCCTCACGCTCAATGGCCTGATATGGGCAAACACTCTGACACAAGAAACAACCCACGCATGAAGAGAAAACCGGTGGCGCCTGACGATTAACGAATGCCACCAAAGGTTCGCGCGTTAATTCATCCTTACTAAAAAGAGCTGCCACCTTAACCGCTGCGCCCGAAGCTGCCGCCACTGTTTCGGGAATATCCTTCGGCGCCTGACATGCCCCAGCCAGGAAGATGCCAGCCGTATTAGTCTCAACAGGTTTTAACTTAGGATGTGCCTCTGCAAAAAACTTATGAGAATCGTAAGCCACGTGAACGCGTTGTGCTAACTCCTCCGAACCTTGATTTGAAACACCCGCCGTAGCTAAAACCACCATATCAGCCTCAATTTCAACCGGTATGGCACCCATCAACGTATCGGCACCCTTAACAATGAGCTTACCGTTTTTCTCATATATCGTTGAAACACGACCTCTTATATAGTGCGTTTCATCCTCCACAATGGCACGACGAACAAACTCCTCATACATCTTACCACCGGCACGGATATCCATATAAAAAACATACGGCGTACCATCGTGAACCTTGTGTTTGTAAAGCATGGCGTGTTTGGCCGTGTACATACAGCATATTTTTGAACAATACTCAATGCCTTTGGCTGGATCGCGCGAACCAGCACAAGCCACAAATACAATCTTTTTAGGTATTTCACCATCCGATGGGCGACGAATCTCCCCTTTGGTTGGTCCCGATGCCGATGCCAAACGCTCAAACGCCAAGCCATCTATCACATCCTTATATTTGCCGTAACCATACTCAGGAAAGAAGGTAGGTTTTAAAACATCGAAACCCGTTGCCAGCACCACAGCGCCTACTTCAACCTCCAGAATCTCATCCTCTTGGTAAAAACGAATGGCTTTAGTCGGACAAACAGATTCACACACCTTGCATTTGCCCTTTTGGTAATAGCTGCAATTATCTCTGTCGATGACAGGTTTATTTGGAACGGCCTGAGGGAAAGGAACATATATAGCAGGCCTGAAACCTAAGCCACGCTCAAACTCATTGGGTATTTTTTTAGTCGGACATTTGGTGGTACACAATCCGCAACCAGTGCAAAGATGCTCATCCAAACTCTTTGATTTACGACGAATCTTAGCCTTGAAATTGCCAATAAATCCCTCTAAACTCTCCACTTCGGAGTAAGTATAAAGGGTGATGTTTGGATGTTGCGCCACCTCCACCATTCGAGGT
The DNA here is from genome assembly GCA_043775765.1 of Breznakibacter sp. GTDB lineage: Bacteria > Bacteroidota > Bacteroidia > Bacteroidales > Marinilabiliaceae > JAGPHP01. The sequence continues at coordinate 2,796 of JAYVSA010000179.1, forward strand.
GTAAGAATACATTGCGAGCAGTCGAGCGTAGGGAAAGTCTCTGATAATTGTGACATGTGACCACCTATTGATGGCAACTTCTCAACCATAATCACCTTATGACCGCAATTGGCAATATCCAAAGCCGATTGAATGCCCGCAATACCGCCGCCAATAACCAAAGCCGTTTTGGTAACAGGCACTTTAATGGCATTGAGCGATTTATTTTTCTTAACCTTCTCAACCATCATCCGAACCAAATCTTCGGCCTTTTGAGTGGTTGCCTCTTCTTTTGGATGCACCCAAGAGCAATGCTCGCGGATGTTGGCCATTTCGCACATATAGGGATTCAGACCCGCCTCGGCACAAGCTTTTCTAAAAGTTGGTTCGTGCATTCGAGGTGAACAGGCTGCCACAACAACCCCATCGAGCTTATACTCTTTAATGGCCTCTTTCAATTTAGTCTGCCCCGGATCGGAGCACATATATTTATAATCCAACGTAAACGCCACCCCTTTGATGTCGCCCGATATCTTAGCCACCTTTTCGCAATTTACCGTAGCCGAAATATTCTCGCCGCAGTGACATACAAAAACTCCTATTCGTGCCATCTGTTACGCCTCCTTATTAATTACAGGTTCAACATGTGGCTTTGGAGCCAATTTCAAATTCACATCCACCATATGGCGGTTCAGCCCCATTGCTTTGCCATCTAAACCAATAGCCAAGCCCAAAACTTGAGTAATATAAAGCACCGGAATATCTATTTTGCGTTGCAGATAACTGTTAATTTCTGGTCGGCGCATATCGAGGTTTGAGTGACACATTGGACAAGCCACCACCATCACTTCGGCACCTCTATCCACCGCATCTTTCATAATATTACCCGACAAACGAGCCACTGTATCGGTACGTGAAACCGACATACCAGCGCCACAACACTCTGTTTTAAAAGCCCAATCGATGGCATCGCCACCAGCGCGTTTAACCAAAACATCCATAGTTTGCGGGTCTTCAACTCGGTCGAACTGCAAAATAGCATGCGGACGCACCATTAAGCAACCGTAGTAACAGGCCAATTTATAAGCAAAAGGCTTCACAACCTTCGCTTCCAGCTTATCGGCAATATATTTATCTATAAACTGCATCACGTTTAAAATCTTCACCGATCCCTCGTATTTCAAATCGAGGTGAGATGCCACTTTCGCCTTCAACTCAGGCGCTTTAGCCAATTCGTGTCGCGTAACGGCCAAGCGATTATAACACGCTGCACATGGCACCACAACCTCATCAAAACCACCCTTTTCAGCCAAAGCCATAATGCGGGCGGGCAAACTCAACGAAAGCTCTTTGTTCAAATTATGCGCCGCCGTAGCACCACAACAATTCCAATCTTCAACCACCTCAAGCTCAATATCAAACGCCTTGGCTAGTGCCAAAACCGACATACGATACTCAACAGCACCGCCCTCCATGGAACAACCCGGATATAAACCTATTTTCATAGTTGAGACCCTCCAATTTTAGTCGATTTAAACATCTGCAACATCCCTTTCCGACCTTTAATAAACTCGGGAATGAGCGAAAGTTTTCCTTTAGCAAACATCTTTGGCGCCACGCCCACATCCTGCAGAAAACTGCCCGAACGAAGCTTATAATCGGCAATCAAGCCAAGTTCGTACAAACGACCGGTATGCTCAATTGAGTCCAGAAATGCTTTATGAAACGATATGATATTTTTGGCTTTTGGGTTGGTCATCTTTTGCGCCATCGATTTCTGACGCAGATAATCCATCAGTTGAGGAATGTCAATTTCCATCGGACAGCGTGTTAAGCACATCTCGCAATTCACACACAACCAAATTGTTAACGAGCTGAGTAATCTGTTTCTGTGATTTTCGTCATCGGTTTGAAGCATTCGCAATGCCAAACTGGGCGGATACTCCATTTCAACCGCCATAGGGCAGCCCGCCGAACATTTGCCACATTGGTAGCATTTATTCACCAAAACGCCAGTATCTCTAAGTACCTCACCATTGAAAGTCAACGGATGATCCGCCGAATGTGATGCAGACATAAGTTATTTTTTGACCGTGGTTTAACCAATTCAACCGCACATTCTATCGCCTTTGGGTAGCTTAAAGATAAAATTTTATTGTTTAAGAATCATTCTAAATGTTAACAAATACAAATTTTCGTCAAAAAAAAGGTCTTCCTTATTTTTCAACCCTTGGAGACGCAAACGCGTGAGGGCGGAGGTGAAATACCCCACAGCACGGTTGTGGAGCTTGTCGGAACGACCGTGCGAGGAGTATGAGCCGTAGACCGACGGCAAAAATGGCGCTATGGAAGAGAACTTAAAATAGGAAATGGACGCGCCATTTTTTGCCGGCACGCCCAAATAAAGAAACTATTGAACCTAGTTTAGGCTACCTTGAAAAACCGTTTATTGGAGCCGAAACGAGGGGCATCGGAGGATTTTATGGTGCCGTTGAGTACCGACTTACAGGTTTCGGAGCAACATTTTTGGTTTTGCTGGGCGCACGTTAGGCACTGAATAAAGAGCAAATTGCACGCCGTGTTGTGGCAGTTCACGTGGGTATCGCAGGTGTTGCCGCACTGATGGCACTGGCTAATGACGTGGGTTGAGATGCGCTCACCGAGGCGGTTGTCGAACACGAAATTTTTGCCTAGGAACTTATTTTCGAGCCCCTGTTCGGTTACCTGCTTGGCATAGTCGATGATGCCACCTAGGAGCTGATTGACGTCGGAAAAGCCGTGATGTTTGAGGTAGGCGCTGGTTTTCTCACATCGTACACCACCCGTACAATATAGGAGTATTTTGGTTTCTTTGTGATTTTTGAGCTCTTCCAAAATCATGGGTAACTCCTCTTTAAAGGTCTCGGCCTTAGGAAGTAACGCGTTTTCGAAATGGCCTATCTCACTCTCATAATGGTTGCGCATGTCTACCACCAAAGCCCCAGCTTGCATGGCGCTATTCCACTGGTGAGCCGTAAGATGCGTGCCAACATTGGTAACATCGTACTCGTTATGTGGCAATCCGTCGGCAACAATTTGGTGTCGCACTTTTATAGTAAGTTT
>JAYVSA010000180.1:0-3717 GCA_043775765.1 Breznakibacter sp.
CTTGCTGGCTTCTGCTTGTTGTTGCGGAGGTTGATAATTTGGTCAATCCATCGACAATAGAGGCTACTTTCTTTCCAAATACGCGTTCAATATCCTCTAAGGTGATGTCGGTATCTTCAACCACATCGTGAAGAAGTGCAGCGGTAATGCTTTTTGAACCCAAGCCTATTTCATCTACAACAATTTTTGCAACCGCTAGTGGATGCATAATATAAGGTTCGCCCGATTTTCTGCGCATTCCTTGGTGAGCATTGTTGGCAAGGTGAAAAGCTTTTGTTATCTGTTGAATGTTCTCTTCGCTTGTAATTCGACGTGCCGAAACGAGCAACTCATTGAAAGCTGTTTCAATAAGTTGTGATTCACCGTTTTTATTGGACTCGTTATGCATATTTAACAATATTCTGAAAAGACGAAATTAATTAAAAAGTGATGAATTCCTTTTGTAACATCGGAAAAATAGCACTTTTTGTATTTTATCTACCTGCAATAGCGCACACAAACTCTGTGGTATCTAAGTACTTAATAGCAGTTTCTTGAATAGTTTTTGGGGTAATATTTTTAGCTTCATCAATTATTCTATTGAAACTATCCAAATTACTGCCAGCATATTCAAGCGTTAAGAGTTGATTGGTAACGGCAAACGACGAGTCGAAGAGATTTGCAATATTGCCCATGATGTAACTTCTAACATTGATGAGTTCTTCGTTACTGATCTCTTTTTCTTGTAAAGTCTTAATAACCTCTATTATTGCGTGGCGCGCCTCTTCCGTTGCTTCGGCTTTAACTTCCGATGAGATGTATAGATCGGAACCACCTTTACGAGGAATAATGTAACTGCTAACGCCATACGTAACGCCCATCTCTTCCCGCAGTTTTGTCATAAGGCGTGAACCAAAGTATCCACCCAAAACAACATTTAAGAAATAGAGTGATGGGAAGTCTGCGTGATTATGCGCAACCAACGATTTGCCCATAAAAATTGCCGATTGTTTGGCATCTCTCTTTGTAATATATGAGTAATGTTCAACTACGGGCTCAATGGATTCATAATGAGTCTCTTCTGTGGGCGTGCTTTCGATGAAGGAAAACGCACTGTTGAGCAGTTCAACGGCATTGTTTGGAATATCGCCCGAAAGATATATTTTAAAGTATTCAGGTTTGTAATTTTCTTTGTGAAAGGACTTTATATCGGCAAGCGTAACTTTTTTGAGCGAATCAATAGAGTTAAGTCTTCCGTATTTATGATGTCGTCCAAAAAGAAGTTTTAGGAACTCTTTTTGAGCTAAGTAGTTAACACGTTCGTTGGCAATTTTTAGTCCCTCAGACGATTGGTCAATTTCAACTTGAAAATTCTCTTCTGAAAACTCAGGTGTAAGAATCATTTCAGCAAGGAGTTCAATGGCAACTTTTATATGTTTTGATAGCGTTCTGAGAGTGATTCGGGTGTCGTAAAGTGTGGCATTTGGCGATACTGTGATGCCGTAATAGTCGAGTAGTTCTGGTAGTTTATTGCCTGGATGATTGATGGTGCCTTCACTTAAAAGATTGGCGGTAGCCGATGCAATAAAAACCTCTTTTGCCACATAAGCACCTCTTTTTATTACAAAGTTGATGTTGCAAACAGGTTGAGAGCAACCAACCACTTCGCTCACGTCTATACCATTGGCGAGCGTGGTTGTTATTATTGGCGGGAAGTTCAATTTTTTAATCTCCCCAAGGGCAGGTGCTTGTGTTCTATCTATCTTGATCATCGGTTTGTTTAGAATTTGAACAATAATATAAAACAGAACATCTCTCCTTAACAAAGATTTCTTTAGCAACCGCAATTATTTGTGCATCGGTAACGCTTTCGTAATCTTGCTCTATGGTGTTTATGAGATTTGCATTGCCAGCTAATTCGTTGGCGGCAAGGGTTGAAGCACGTTCTTTTATGCTAATTTGGCTGTAAATGTGCGATGATATTTCAGAGTTTTTCACCTTCTGTAACTCTTCATCTCCCACGAGTTCGGTTGTGAGTTTATAAAGCTCTTTCCAAACTTCTTCTTCAGCCTCTTGCATGGTAAGGTTAGCCGACGGCATACCCATTATGAGCAGTAAACCCTTGTCCATTTGCGCCTCTACGTACGCATCAATAAAGGTGAAAAAGTTGTTCTGCTTGGTTAGATTATAGTTTAGTCGCGAGGATGAACCTTTGCTCAAGATGCTTGAAAGTAAGTCGAATTGTCGAAAGCGAGGCGACGATTGGTTATCTATATGAAATGCCATCACCAGCATATCGTTTGGCACACCTCGCTCAACGGTTAATAATCTATACTCTTGTTGTATAGGCTCTTGAGGTAAATTACGAACGGGTACATTTCTTCGAGGAATATCACCAAACCATTTTTCGGCAAGTGTTTTCATCTCTTCAATATTTACATTGCCAGTAATTGCAACAATGGCGTTGTTGGGAGCGTAATGTTTAAAAAAGAAGGCTTTTACATCTTCAAGAGTAGCATTTTCGATGTGTGCAATATCTTTGCCAATAGTTTGCCATTGATAAGGATGTACTTTGTAGGCCAATTTGCGAATTAGAGCCATCATATCTCCATATGGAGCGTTGAGATAACGTTGTTTATACTCCTCAATAACTACATTTCGCTCCACATTGAGTTTGTCATCACTAAAATTAAGACTCAATAAACGGTCGGATTCTAACCAAAAGGCCGTTTCTATATTTATTGCCGGAAGGTTGATGTAGTAGTTTGTTACATCGTTGGTTGTGTAAGCGTTGTTTTGGCCACCAGCATTCTGTACAGCGTCATCGTATTTGTCAATGTTGATGCTTCCGCCAAACATTAGGTGTTCAAAAAGGTGTGCGAACCCAGTCTTTTCGGGGTTTTCATCTCTTGCACCTACATCGTATAATATATTAAACGTTGCCATCTGAGTTGTGTTGTCGCAATTGACAAGAAACTTAAGCCCGTTGGCAAGTTCAAATTTTTCAAATTTAATCATTAACTAAAATGGTTTTAGTGCAGATATTTGCAATAAGGTGGAGTTATATTCGGCAATTAGCGTTTTAAAAATCTCTTCCACGCTTTTTATTTCGGTGATAGACGACGCAATTTGTCCTATCTCGAGTTCGCCCTCTTCTAAATCGCCTTCAAACATTCCTTTTTTTGCTCTTCCTTTGCCAAGCAATGCTTTTATTTCATCTGCCGAAGCTCCTCTGTTTTCGAGTTCCTGCACTTGGTTGAAGAACGTGTTTTTTATAAGTCGGGTAGGGGATAGCTTTTTGAGAGATAGCATGGTGCTACCTTCTTGGCACTCTACCACGGTTTGTTTGAAAAGTTGGTGTGCCGATGATTCATGAGCAGAGGCAAAAAGCGAACCTATTTGCACGCCCTCAGCGCCTAATGCGAGTGCGGCAAGAATGGATTGACCGCTTCCAAAACCACCAGCTGCAATAAGTGGAAGAGTTGAGTTTTTACGGATTTCTGGAATAAGAGTCAATGTGGTAGTCTCCTCCCGTCCGTTATGTCCACCAGCTTCAAAACCCTCAGCTACAATAGCATCAACCCCCGCTTCTTCGCATTTTTTTGCGAATTTACTGTTGGCGATAACGTGTACTACTGTGATGCCGTTCTCTTTTAAAAACGAGGTGTATTTTGCTGGACTACCTGCTGAGGTAAAGACGATTTTAACGCCTTCTTCAATTAGAATTTTAATCAACTC
>JAYVSA010000181.1:0-4721 GCA_043775765.1 Breznakibacter sp.
TTTCTGGTTCTGGTAATCCATCGTCATAGTAATCATGTGAGGCATCAGAATGTGAATATTTCCAAGTGCTACTAACTTTACTTCCTTTAGCAACTGAAACTATCTTTCGTTGAATTGGTAGAGAATTAATAGTCTTACTAAATGAAATATGAGGAGTTGGGTCTACATTTTTTTTACCCAATTTCAGGTTGTCGGGCATGCCTGTGGTGTTGGGTTTCTTTTGGATGGGCGAATCCTGCTCGGGAGCTTGCCTTTGCGCCACAAGCACACCTTGAATAGGCAACTCTTCATCACTCTCCACCTTTTGCAACACAGGCACAGCTGGCATTTTGCGTTGTGCAGTAGCTCCAGAAAAAGTGCCACCTGTTTCGGTAGTTTGCTTTTGTGCTAAGGTGTTAGAATATCCCATAACCTTGATGTTTTATATTTTACTTAGTTAAAGTTAAAAATATTACTCTGATATAAATATGAAATCTATGTGCCTTCACGCCTCACCTCCTTCATTGCCACCTAAACCTTTGCGTCTTAGCGACTCTGCGTGACCCTTTCTTCTTTGCGAGAAAAAACTCTCCATTACAAACTCACAGTTTTCCCCTCCTTGGCAAACTCCTTTCTTATTCCTTTAAGCAAATCTTTTTTTAAGATGATGTTGGAATTGCGTTTGAGAGCGAGCAGCGAACAGTAGCGCAATACGTTAATGATTGCACCACCTGCCATTTCGTATTTTCGGGCGATATCGTCCAAATCAATCTCGGGCTCTAGCGTAGATTTATCTGAAAACGCACTTTTCCATAGCTTTTTGCGGTGGTCGGGACCTGGTATTGGAAAATAGATCATCGATTGAAAACGGCGACTAAAGGCTTCGTCGAGATTGGCCTTTAGGTTGGTTGCCAAAATTACCACGCCCGGAAAGTCCTCAATGCGTTGCAACAAGTATGACACCTCCTGATTGGCATATCTATCGTTAGAACTACTGGTTTGGGTTCGTTTGCCAAAGAGCGCATCCGCCTCATCGAAAAAGAGAATCCAGTTTTTATGCACTGCCTGATCGAACACCTGCGAGAGGTTCTTTTCTGTTTCGCCAATAAATTTTGATACCACCATAGAGAGGTCGATACGGTAAACATCTAACCCAGTAGATTTACCCAGCAGAGTGGCTGTAAGGGTTTTGCCTGTTCCGGGCGGACCGTAAAAGAGGGTTCTATAGCCTGGCTTAATGCTCTTGCGCATTCCCCACTCGTTGAGCAGCGTTTCGCCATGTTCTATCCAGTCGTGTATTTCAACCACCTCCTCTAACGTAGTATCTTCCAGAACAAGGTCGCTCCACTCAGCATTGGTGGTGATGTGCTTGGCCGGAAAGTTGCCGTTGAAATCGGGCTTGTGCGATATGCCTAAAGTAAAATAGCTCAGGTATTCGGAGCTTATGGTAAGAGCGCCACTCAAAAAGGGTTCGCTACTTTGCGAGGCATTGAGTTGAAGAATGTTGAATTTACGAAAAGGATGATCGTCGGCAAAGATGTTGAGCAGATGAAATCGTTTTTCAAAATCGTTGGAGGCCAAAATAAAAGCTGCCGTTTCACCAGTAGGCAGAAATCCACCATGGTTTTGCCCCTTTATGCCACCAAACTCAGTAAAGTTACGATCGTAATCGGCATTTTTTGTAAAAAAAACATCGAGCAAATGTGGCTGCACATGCGGCACTAAGGCAAGCAAAAGAACCACTCGCTCGGAAGTACTAAACTGGTAATGTTTTACAATATCGGCGTAAGCAGAGGTGTTAGTCAAAATGTCGGGCGGTGTTAGCTCGGCAATATCGCTGTGGCTGCAAGGTTGACACCAATAGAGCTTCATTCGGATGTCTATAATCTGAGCTAACCACTGAAATTCGGCAGTTAGCGTGTCGGCGTTAATTTTTATCATATTCATTTTTAAGTCCATTCTACCATAAGAGGTTTATTCATCCAAGGATATTTGATCATGCTCAACCCCCAAGGGAGAGTTTGGAGTAATAAGTCGTAAGTTCGTTGTTCAATTTTGAGCGTCCATTCTTCATCATTTTCCGAAAGCATACCTTCGCGTTGTAAAAAGGAGCCTTGTAATCCTTCAACAGAACTATTCTTCATTTGCTCCCAATTTTGTATCACGGCAGTAAGCAACTCGTGGGCCGTATTTTTCTCCAGTTCAGTGATTTCTATGCCGCTGACAATAGGCTCTTCAATGGGTAATCCGCACAACAACTTATTTAAAACCATCTCTTGTTCGGGCGTTTCGACGGCGTTGTTAACCAAATATTGTAGCAGATGAGTGGCTCGATGTTGGGCTTCATCGGAAATAAATTTACCCGCTTCGGTCAGGCCAACGCGCATCAAATAGGTACTCATAAATGGATGTATCAGCACAATACCCGCATTGGGGACAAATATTTTTTCACCTTCACTCAGTTTAAATGGGTTTTGCATCTGATCTGTTTTAAGGGCTGTGTTTTTTGTCAGTAGTGGTTCAGCAATTGATCCGAGAGTCTCTTTCATCAATTTATGCTCTTGATTTTGTTGTGTATTCAGCAATTTATTCTTATGCTCTAGGTTGGTTGCATACTGTATCGCGTTGCTGTGCATTTGCTGTGCCAATGGTTGCAACTGAACCATTTTAGAGTCTGTAATTTTGGGCAGTAATGAGGCAATTTGTTCCTGCAGGCGTGTCATATTCCAATTTTTTCTTTGCGAGAGAAATTTAAGAAACTCTTGAAAGAAAAGTGATGTTGCAGCTATCGAAGAACCCGAAAACCAATTCAAACTAAATTCTCTCAAATGAATCTGTATTTTCTCACGTTCAAAAGAGTCGCTTACCGCAAGCCCCAGTAAATAGGCATAATTCTTAACTATTTCCTGATTTTGATTATTGGTTAGATTACGTAAAATATTAATAAACACCTCTCCTGTGTTTTGAGTAGCAACAAGTTGTGCTATGGCAGGAGAAATCATCATTGCTTGATATATCTTTTTGCGTTGCGTTGAATCATTTTTTTTATCTATCCACCTAAAGAGTTCGTTAAGCTGTGTACTATCTGTTTGTGATGCCTCTATAGCATTGATATATCGTATTGTGTCGCGCTCAAGGCAAGGAGCCAAAATCGATAAAACATTGCGTGTTTCCTGATTATTTTCAATTGCTATAACATTGTGCATTCGCATTTGAGCCAAGGCCGAATTACCAGTACTCTCAATGATATTTTTGAGCTTAGTTGCGTCTAATTGATAGATTAACAACATCAGTCGCTGTAATAAATAGTTGATCTTTGCCTCACTGTTTAGCTGAATCTTTGCGGGAAGGCGATTGTGTTGTAAAAAGTAGGCTACAATGTTTACTGCCGTGTCAAGTTGTTCTCGTGCCGATGGATTCTCTTGAAAATGGCTCTCAATCAGTAATTCATGCTCGTCAAATAGTTGAAATTCAAGTTGTTTTTTTTCAGAACTTGACAATAGAGCTGTTTCTGTTTTTACAATTTTAAGGAGCGTATTGGCAGTGGATACGGCTTGCGCAGTTTCATTTTTTTTGAGGGCTACGATAATTTGTTTGGTAATTTCGGTTTGTTGCGCGCCCATTGTACTCTTGAGCAGATAAAGAAATTTAGTTAGAAATAGTGCGTGGTCGAATTTGGAGAAATGGTGTTCATTATAAGCATCGAGCACAGCAGCAAGTACCGTTTCCAATATTTGTTCTTTTAACCCCGATAGATTTTGTGGAAGCGAAAGTTGAGCCATCACTTTTATTCGTGCAAGAGCATTTTCTCCTTCGGGAGCTTGTTGTAAGATGGTGGTTATTTGTGGCTCAATCGTCTTGAGTGAAATAGTCTTAGAGATTCCCTTCTGCAAGGCCAGTTGTAAAAGTTGTAACCCTTCTTGGGGTTGTGAGTTTATGAATTGTGTAAATAGCACAAATGGATCAACAGCGTTACTACTATTACTCCACCAGGGCATATAACCTTGTGTAAGCCAAAAGAGCAGTACGTTTTGCGTGAATATCTTTTGTTTAATTTTCGACTCTTCTGTTTGCGGGATGTCTGAAATGTCATCTTTTTTGAAAGATGATGTTCCATTTATTAGTTTTTGTTCTCGCAATATTTCCGAAACAACATAAAAAAGGTTTGATGAGTTATTGATATTTACCAGCTCTTCGCCAATGCCTTGTGTGAGAAAGAGAAGAAGGTCGGTAAAACCCATGTTGTAGTGATTAGCTAATCTTCGGATGTTGCTCTCTACAAATGCCTTGGTGTTAAAAAGTGAACCTCTATCGTTGAGTAAAAAGGCGAATATAAATTGCCAAAGTGATTTTCTAAACTCACTCTCCTCAGTTTTCACAATGTTTTTCTTCTTTTGAACACTAAGAACGGAGGTATGATAATTTGCAATGAAATTGGTTTGTGTTGGTTGCTTTAAATTTACGAGCTCAATGAGTATGGCATCGGGCAAAATATTCGATAGTTGCTTGCTTAACTGGTCGGATAGTTCATGCTTATTAAGTATCTGTTTGATGCGATCGGGATGTTGTTTTAGCTCATTTGTTAGCAAGAACTGTATGTGTGATGCTGAATAGTGTTGATAATGAAACGGTAAAGAGCCGTAAAAAATATAATGCAAAAGTGCGTCATCATCAGTTAATGTGCTCTCTTGATTCAAAAATGGCTGACGAACATCTTGTTTGATAGATTCATTAGATTGTGG
>JAYVSA010000182.1:0-4104 GCA_043775765.1 Breznakibacter sp.
GGGTAGTGGAGACCAATGGATGGCTTTCGGAGGTTCAAAAGGATCGCTCTCTGTTGCTGGAGATACATTGACAATGATAATTAAACAAGTAAGCGACGAAATGAGTTTCACTGGAGACTTGATTTACACAGACGTTGCAACGAAGGATCAAAAAGCTATGAAGTCGAAATGGTCTGTTGCTGGAAATAAACTGACTCTTATTTCAGACGAGAATTACGATGGCGATTTTAACGATGTTGCTTCAGGTCAAGATTCAAATACTGTTTTTACAAAACAATAATATTGTTTTAAATTGATTTTAAAACGCTGTTCATTTATTTGGGCAGCGTTTTTTTGTTCGTTGTTCTCAAAGGCTGTCCCAGTGCTACCGCGCGATTTCATCGCGTGGTTAAAATGATAGCTTTTAAGTCCATTCACCACACGATGAAATTGTGCGGTGAATGGGGAACTGACAGTGCGCTTTCTTGTGCACTGTCAGCAGTGACCAAATTGTTGTTGGAAATGGTTGAATTAATTTGGGAAATAGCTACTTCTTGATGGTCGCTATTTCCTTTATGCACCTTACATTAAAACCAAGATTAAAATAACCATAATAGTCGCGACCAGCAGTCGCATTATTGAATCCTACGTAACGATACCATGCGATACTTGAACTATTATAATACGTTGAGGCAGTCCACCAAAACTCATTACTACCCGCATTGATAAAGGAACCATTATACACCCGATTACCACTCCCAACAGCTGTAAACCCAGAACTATTGTCAGCACCGACATTTGAGGAAGCCCAATGAGAAGTACCAGTTTCTTTCATCTTGCCACCAGCCAAACTTGCTCCACCCAAATAATCAGTAAGAATAGTCCATTCCTCATCAGTTGGCACGTGCCAACTAGCAGGGCACACGTTTTTGCCACCGTTACTTATTGCATCGACCACAAACCAATTATATAAAGCACCATAGATATTTTTATAGGTAATAGCGTCATTGTTGAACCAACAGTAGGCTGGAGTTGTTACAGCAGCCCAACTAGCAGTATTCGTTACTGATGAAATCGCTGTATGATCATTATATGTAGTGGACTTGAGATTTTCTGTCATCCAAGTTTGCGTACCAATAGTAACTGTTCCATAATTGTTGCCATCGCCATCTGTGCAGTCCGTGAAGTTAAAGATTTCCGTTTTGTCGCTCTCTGGTATATCTATCACCGTGTTGGCATATGTAGCCTCAGCTGCAAAACCCTTCATCAAAAAACGATCACCAGCAGCGAATAGCATTTCCTGCTCTAATACGGCACCCTTAAGGAGATCAGAAGCTTTTTTCACTTGAGAGAATCCAACATAGCTGATGCTAGCACTGCTAGAGACCGAGGCATGTGAAACGACTTTTTGACTAACTAGTTTTCCATCGTTAGACAAGGTGATTGTGTAAATACCTTCATTCAGACCGCTCAATTGAACTTTATGCGCACCAACCTCCAAAAAAGCCGAGTAATGCGCAAGCACTAGGCCAGACATATCCAAAACTTCAACAATGGTCGCGTCTTTGCCCGTAACAGAGAATTCGACTGTGGCGATTGCTTGCATCGGATTTGGGTAGATTTTCATTACGTTTTGCTCTTCAGCCTGGAATCTATTAAGTGAAGTTTGAACCGATACCAATTTGAGATAGTGACCTGATTTAACCGTCAGGGTAGTGCCTCTCATGAGGTTGGTTACCTGTATGCTATCCACGGTAACTGAGGCTCCTGTACCTTCAAAACCGATGAGATAATTCTGGGCATTCAAAAAAATGGTCGATGCCAGCAAAAGGGAAACAAAGAGTATAGTCTTTTTCATAAGTTAAAGAGTAAATATAATTGAAAACATGACCATAAAGGTAGGGAAAATAAAGTTAAGCTGAAAAGGTGATATATTAATAGGGAATCAACCCTGGCTACCACGCGATGTAATTGTACGGTAGTCAGGGTTGTGATGGAAGGAAAATAAGAAAAAGAGGGGTCACTCGCAGAGGTGATGTTTGGATTTTTGTTGTTTTGATGCCTTCAACTTTGGAAAGGTATTACAACACCTATTATTGGTTGCCATAAGCTATGGCAGAGCATTGCAACTACCACAATGGGTTGCCATAGGTTATGGCGAGGTAATATAACGTAGAAATGGGTTGCCATAGGTTATGGCAGCCATTAGAACTATTAAAAGAGGTTGCCATAGATTATGGGGGCAAAACAGCTTCTGGGTTGAACATTGAATGTTGAATGTGCCGCATTTGGTGATGAGCCAGTAACGTGGTATTGCCTTGCGGGTGAGGGGTAGAGCGGAATAGCCCACAGCCAGTGGTATTGCGCTAGCATGCCACGGGCGAGGACTATGAGCGGCGACCCGACGGCTTGGTGGCGAGGAGACATGAAATTTGAAATACAATAGAAATACGTTGTAGATATTGAGACGCCACCTGCCGGCACCCCCTCCATTTCATTGTAAGGATGGTTGTGTGGTATAAAAACAATGGTTCAAGTTTGAGACCTGAACCATTGTTGTATGAGCTATTTGAACTTGGTTTGTTGTTGATTGTAGAAATCGCGTAAAACGTAGAAAGCCTTTTTCTTGGTGCCGTTTTGCCCAATGACGCCTTTGCGGTTCCAGCCATCTTGAATTCCGGGAAGCTGACGGCGTGGTGATCTGAAATCGGCCAACACCCAAGGTGATACACCACGGAATTGGGGTATTTTATTGAGCATGGCCAGGTTGCGGGTATAGAGGTCTTGTTGATGTTCTTCGGTGAAGCGCGTCTCTTTATCGCCATGCATTCCTTCGAGGCATCCGGCGCCAAACTCGCTAATCATAACGGGTTTGTTGTATTTTATTTGCCATGTTATCTGGTCGCATTTCTCAGGCATACCGTCGTACCAGCCAATATATTCGTTGAAGTTGATGATGTCGACGTAGTTAGCAAAGGGGTCTTCAACGATTTTGATGAGCGGATTATTGGGGTCGGTGTGTACTTCCATGGCGGCCGAGATGAGGCGTGTGCTGTCGAGCGAGCGGGCGTGTGCTGCTAGGTTTTTGAGGAAGTTGGTGCGCATTTCGCTCACAGGCGTTTCGTTGGCCATAGACCAAATGATAACGGAAGCTCGGTTTTTGTCGCGTTGAATAACGTCGGCAAGTTGTGTGGAAGCATTGACGTAGGTGGCCTCGTTTTCCCACTGAATGGTCCAGTAAACAGGGATCTCTTCCCAAACGAGAATGCCCATTTCATCGGCCAAACGCACCATATATTCGTTATGCGGGTAGTGTGCCAGACGCACGTAGTTGCAGTTGAGCTCTTTGGCCCAAGTGAGTAGCATGCGTGCATCTTCTTTGGTGTAAGCGCGTCCGCCACGAATAGGGTTCTCTTCGTGAATGCATATTCCGCGTAAGAACTGCGGTTTGCCGTTGAGAAGAATCTCTGTACCGCTTGTTTCAATGGTTCGGAAACCTATTTGGTCGGTCATTTTGTCGTTGGCCGAGGTGAGGTTTACGGTGTAGAGTTTTGGGTTTTCGGGCGACCAGAGGTTGATGCTTTTAGCCTTTATTTCGAAGGTTGCTTTGCCGAGCGAGTCGGTAGTAAGTTGGGTTAATAACTTGAGTTCTGCCAGTTCGATGGTCACTTTTTCGCCCTTGGCAGCGCCTCTGAGTTGCACCGATCCGACGATGGTATTGGTGGTCCCTTTCTTAAGTTGCACGGTATAGTCGGCAATGTGCGATGCGGGCACTTCTACCAAGAAGACATCACGCGTGATGCCGCCGTAGTTGAACCAGTCGGTATTGATGGTTGGCACAGCCTCGCGCTTGCGTTTGTTGTCTACTTTTACCACCACAAAGTTACCTGTAGGTTTGAGTAAATTGGTTATTTCGTAGTCGAACGGCGTGAAGCCACCAATGTGTTTGCCCAGTTTTTTGCCATTGAGGTAGATGTCTGATTCGTAGTTAACGGCGCTGAAGTGAAGGTAGACGCGGTTGGTTTCGAGAGTTTTGGTATAATCAAACACCTTGCGATACCAGATGGTACCCTCGTAGTAGAAGAGTTTATCGTCTTGCGAGTTCCAGTCGCCAGGCACCATAAG
>JAYVSA010000183.1:0-3901 GCA_043775765.1 Breznakibacter sp.
GATTATTCACATCGGGCGACAGCGATGCAGTTTTGTTCGTTGGCCCCATTGCTCCGGCCACAAAACGAGGCTTCTCTGGAGTGCTCCATTTTTGAGTCGCCTCACGTGCCAACTTCGCTGCTTGCCTATTGAGCTCATACACAACTGTTTCTAAGCCATAGTCGGCCTGTGAAATCGACGTTGCATTAAATGTATTCGTCTCTATAATGTCCGACCCCGCTTCCAAATACTCCTCGTGGATACCCTGTATTACTTCGGGCTTGGTGAGCGCCAAAATATCATTGTTCCCTTTAAGTGGATGCGTGTGGTTTTTGAACATAACTCCCCTAAAATCAGACTCTTCCAACTTGTGCTTTTGAATTAAGCTTCCCATCGCTCCATCGAGCAACAAAACTCTTTCGCCTACTATCTGATTTAAAAGTGCTGTTCTACTATCCATCTTATATATCTTATATCTTGTTGAAAATGACTGCTTAACTATAAAGAACATTTGTTCTAAATTGTTTAAAAACAGGTGTGCAAAATTAGGAAATTAATCAATACAATAGGCGTTTTTTCACCCTTTTGCTTAATGAAAATTAGGTTAATCTCCTCAAAGAGTTGGCACTATAATTTTTAACTGAGAGAATTTTTTATATCCCAATTGATTTGCGTAGCGGAATTCGTGGTTAATCCTCGATAAGTAATTGATTAGATTATTGTTGTAATTTAACTTTTTTCGCAGTTTGGTTCTGGCACTTCCACCGTGGTGTAGGTTTTAAAAAATAAGGGAGGCTATCTTATTCGTGCCAAGGTTAAACCTGGATTTCGCATTAGAAAACCAACACCAAATGGAGGAATTTTCTAATGCGTAAACTAAGTTAAAATAATGATGTTGTCATTTTACATAATTTATAGACAGGATTGTTTATGGGCATAAAGAGGTAAATAGACATGTAAATTGCTTTGCATAAACAATAATCACATTCCAATAATTTTCACTTCGGTTCTTCGGTTTTGTTGATGCTCGGCCTCAGAACACTTTACGCCGTTACCACATTTGTTTTTAAGGCGTGTTTCGCCATAACCAACTGCAGTAATTCGCGTTTGTAAAATACCTTTGGAGACGATATAGGCAACCGCAGATTCGGCTCGTTTTTGAGAAAGTGTTTGATTAGAGAGTGTTGAGCCACGACTATCGGTGTGCGAACTAAGTTCAATGGAAATCGTTGGGTTATCATTAAGAAAATCAACCATGTCATCGAGCTCTTGAGCAGCGTCTTGGCGGATGTCGTATTTACCTAAGTCGTAAAGAACAAGTATTTCGATACTCTTGCCGAGCTCCACTTTTTCGATGGCTAACTCAACGAATTGGTTGAGATTGACGAATCCTGTATCTTTCCCTACAGTTGAATAGTAGGCGCGCTTAGTAAAGAAGGCTTTCTTTTGAAAAACGAGATCGTAATCGGTGTTAGGTGTGAGCTTTGTTTTGAAATTGCCAGATAAAGAATCAGTCGTAATATCCTTATCGGCTTCACCATTTCGTGGATGAATCTTGAGACTAACAGAGGTAACCGGTTCTTTTTGAGGAAGTATAAAAACATTACCATACAGTCCGTAAATGGGTTCGATAGGTCTGCTTTTTAACGTAATTGATAGCGAGACGATACCATCTTTTGCAACTAAATTTGAGACCATAACAGAGGTGTTTTTGTCGAAATAACCATCGTGAAGGGAGGCAATGGTGAGTTGATCTTTAGGATTCACCTCTATTTGGAAATTGTTGCTGTTTTTTGTGTCTATGGTTTTGAGAATCTCACCGTTTTTATTTTTTATTTGAATAGTGGAGTGCGCAAGCTCCTTTTGTGTTAAAGAATCGGTTATAAAGCCCTTGAGATACATTTTGTTATTGAACGATAGTGGATGTAGGACATCGAAACGGTAGATATCATCGTCGCCCAAACCGCCAGGACGATTCGATGCGATGTAACCTGATTTGCCATTATTTTGTAAATAGAAAGCAAAGTCGTCATTTGAGCTATTGATAGGAACTCCGAGGTTTTTTATGATATATTTTCCATCATATCCCTTTTGTGAGCCAAAAATATCGAGACCACCCAATCCGAGTTGGCCATTTGATGCGAAATAAAGAATTCCTTTGGCGTCGATAAAGGGAAACATTTCATCGCCCTCAGAATTAATTTGTGACCCAAGGTTTTGTGGTTCGCTCCAACCCAAGGTTGTTTTGGTGACAAAATAGAGATCGGAATTTCCATAACCACCCGGACGATCGGAGGCAAAGAAGAGCGTATCACCACTTTGCGATAATGCTGGATGACCCGTTGAGAAATTATTGCCATTAAAGGGAAGTTCGGTAGGTTCAGACCAACCAGAAACCGTTTTTTTTGAGTGAAGTATTTTAAGATGATTTACTCCATCATCACCACTTTTGGGTAGATATGCATTGAAGTTATTACGGGTAAGGAAGAGTTCGTTTCCATTGGCAGAGAAACCAATTGGTCCATCGTGATAAATTGAATTTAGTTTAGATGAATAAGCCACAGCCACACTTGAGGAGTCTCCCGACTCATTAACCGAAAAGATGTCGAGATAAGGCGTTTCGTTCCAAGCATATTTGCGTTTGATGACCAAATTGTTTTCACGAGCAGATGCAAATATTATCTTGTTTTCTCTTACAACAGCACCAAAATCGGAGTATTTGGAATTGAAAGGAACCGTAGAGAGCGAGTAGTTGTTAGAGGCTTGTATCTCACTTATTTTTGAAGCCGAATTTTTTTGGCGTTCTCCGCGTGAATCGGAGGGTGTAGCTTCATTGTATTTCGCCATCCAAGCATCTGCTTCCTTATATTTTTCATTAGACTTAAGCGATTGCGCAAGAAAGAAGTAATCGGAAGGATGAGGTTGTGCCGATTGAGCCAACTGACGATAGAGCGTTTCCGACTCTTGTGTCGAATCTATTTTGAAATAGGCCTGTGCTAAATTTCGGTTTAAGGAGTCGGTAACATATCCTTTAGAAATAAGGTATTGATATTTATGGATGGCTTTTAAATAGGCCATGTTGGCATAAAACTTATTGGCTCTACCAAATTGTTGCTGTAAGATAAGGGAATCTGCCTTAGAGATTAGGCTTTTTGTGTAGCCAAATTGATTAAATGCTCCAAGTAAAAGTGCTATTAATAAGATGGTTTGAACGTTATATTTGCGCATAATAGAAGTCTTAAAATTGGCGTACATCAATTAGAAATAACGAGGCGATTTAACTTTGTTTTTTATAAAGCCATCAAAATCGTAGCTTATCAATATCTCGTGGCTACCATGACTGTACCCTGAAAGATTAGACAGTGTGTAATCGTAAGAGTAGCCAACAAGCAACTGCGGGTTTATTTTTACATCGAGTATTAGCGCAATGGCATCACCCATACGGTAGCTAAGTCCCATCCAATAGGTATCTCGATAAAGACCTTGCACACAAATGTCGGTAGAAAGAGGTGCCCCTGTTACGATTTTTTCAATAAAAGAGGGTTTTATTTTCCATTCTTCATTGACTGTAAAGACATAACCACCAATAACATAAAGATGTCGTTTAAGATTGGTCATTGTATTTTCCACTGTGGCAGAGGTGCTAAGATCGGTTTGCAGGAGTTTAGGAACAGCAACACCAACATAGTATTTTTGGTGGTACAGATATAACCCTGCGCCAAAGTTTGGTTGAAGCTTTTTCGTGTAATCGCTTGCAAAAATAGGGTCGGTGCCTTTGGCATTAATTGGCACACCCGCAAGAGAGGCATAATAATTATAGATACCTGCCTTAATACCCATTGAGAGTGTGAGGTTCTCGTTTAACCTAACTCGATAGGCATAATTAAGATTAATGTAGGTGTTGTTTATGGGACCATAATTA
>JAYVSA010000184.1:0-3717 GCA_043775765.1 Breznakibacter sp.
ACTTTAGCCTCAGCCAAGCCTGCAACATCTTTAAAGCTAACAGAAATTGCCGACTCTTTGTCAAACATTCGAGCCTTTGATTTGCCAACGTTAAATATAGAGGAGCCTCCACCACCTACGCCTGTTCCACCGCCCATACGACGAGCTATAATCATCCAAATTATCAAAAGGATGATTATAGGCCCTGCAAAGGAAAAGAACTCGCCCAAGAAATTTGAGCGATCTTCGTATTCAACAGGAATAGTTGATTTAAGCTCTTTTTCTGCATTGATACGTGCTTCTTCGAATTTGTCTAGCGAGGGTAGATTGACTTTGAATTGAGGTCCAGTCTTTGCGAGTTGATCATCTTTACCCTTGTAAAAATCTTTATATTTAGCAACAGAATCTTTTTTGATGGTTACTTCGGCAATTCCCGTTCCTCGCAAAACAATAATTTTTTCAATATCACCCCCTTTAAGGAGTTTACTGTCAAATTGAGAGTACGAAACCGAAATAGGCTGATTGGATGGATTGAAATAGACCATTGCAAAAATTCCCAGAACCACAACGCCATATATCCAATAGAAATTGAATTTTGGGAAATTAGACCCTTTGGGTGATTGTTTTGGTGATGGTGTTGGTTGATCGTTTTGCTCTTCTGTTGCCATTGAAAATAAAATTACCTATTAAAATAAATCTTCTATGTCTTTGCGTTTTGCATCGCCCCAAAGCGTTTCTAAACGGTAGAAACTTCTAACATCTTTTCGAAAAACGTGAACCACAACGTCAATATAATCGAGCAAAATCCATTCTGCATTTTCATATCCTTCAGAGCGAAAAGGTTTGTCGCCAAGTTTCTCTTTTACATATTCGTGTACCGAATTAGCGATTGCATCTACTTGCGTGTTGCTATTTCCTTCGCATATTACAAAGAAGCTAGAAACCGCATGGTCAATTTCTCTAAGATCCAACACGACAATATTTGTGCCCTTCTTTTCTTGCATACCCTCAACTATTGCTTCTGCTAAAGTTGCAGGCGCAATACCTTGGTCAATTTTTACTCGTTTTAATGCCATCTATTAAATTATTATGTACTTTTAGAATAATAAATAATGCCTATTTATGTGACAAGGCACGTTTTTTAATCTGATTATGTGGATGTTAAATATAACATAGAGAAGATCAAAAAGTTTCCCTAGGTTAAAAAACACGCAAAGATAATAGATTTGTAGAATTTATTTTGATATTTCGTATATATCTCGAATAACTGCCAAATTGTCGCTAACTAAAATTAACACACCCATGACACTATCGAATTTTAAGCCAAACATAATCAGATTTCCAAGTGTTCGATCGACCAGTAATGAATTGAAGAGTTTTTCAGAAAAAGAGTCACTACCCAATTTTACAATATTAATAACCGATGATCAAACTTCGGGGAAAGGGCAGGTTGGGAATACTTGGGAGAGTGAAGCAGGTAAGAATTTAACCTTTAGTGTGTTGCTCTATCCTAAAAATGTTGCTATTTTAAGTCAGTTTATTCTCTCAAAGATGGTTTCTGTTGCCATAGTTCAAGCTCTCGAGTATGAAATAGACGGTATCGAAATTAAGTGGCCCAATGACATCTATATTGGAGAAAAGAAAATATGTGGTATTCTCATAGAAAATTCAATAATGGGCGCTACTCTCAATCAAACGATTATTGGAGTAGGAATAAACATTAACCAAAAGGTTTTTCGTAGTGATGCCCCCAATCCAACTTCACTTGTAATAGAAACAGGCCATGAGCATGAGATTAAGCCCATTCTTGACCGTATTATTGAGCAGTTAGCGTTACGGTTTGCTCAGGTTAATGCTGGTTGTGTTACGGCGATAAACGCTATTTATTTTGATAAGTTATATAGACGGGATGGGGTTCATAAATACAGGGACGATGAGGGTGATTTTGAGGCTAAAATTGTTGATGTATTAGATCATGGCTATTTAGTTCTTGAAACTCGAGGTGGTTCAAGAAAGGAGTATGCCTTTAAAGAGGTGAAATTTATGTGATTTGTTACAACATCATCGCACCATAATGAGCCTATTACTTAATGTAGTTGGTTTCTGATTTTTCGCATAGCTTCGTCGGCAGTCATATCACCCAGCAAGACTTCATGAATGTAGTCTTGAACTTTAGCATTAGCAACGCCGAAGAATTTACTGTTTGCGTCTTCTTGGAGAAAAGTGTGTGTGCCAAATTTATTTTGGATATAATAGGAGAAGTTCTCGATTTTATCGGCACCAAAATTTACGCCAGTTAGACTACCAGTTATTCCAGTAGGACATTTGGTATAACGCACCCACATGTCGGCAAAAGATGGTTGGTTTAATGAGATTAAGAATTTAATAGCTTCTTCTTTATGCGGAGCATTTTTAGGAACAGCCCACATTATTACATAAGCCGATTGGTATGTTTTAGCTTCATTCAGTGACGGGTATTCTGCAGGATAGCAGTTACTTACTTTCTTGTCATCCTTTTGTTGCCAAATATTATACATCCACGATCCGTTTGAATAAAAAAGGTATTTTTCATCCAGCATATCTTGCGTTGTTTTTGCCCATCCAACCTGTTTCCAATCCCTTGATATAGGTTCATATTTTACCAAACGCTCAAGTAGTTTTAGTGTCTTGTGCCAAGCTTGCAGTTTTTTTTCGCTTCGTGATGTTGTAAAGAATTCTGCATCGTCATTGAGGACAGTGGCAAAGAGTTGAGCAACAAATGCATGTATGGTTGGCCAATCTCCCGCTTCAAAGATGGCTGTTATATGATCGTTTGGATTCTTTTTATTATAGTTGTAAACCGCTTCAATGTATCTTTCGAAGTCGTCGAATGTCATACCAAATTGCTTTACTTCAATACCGAGTTTTTTTGCAACATTACTATTAACCCAGAATGCCCAGAATGATCCTTCAACAAAAGGCCCTGGGAGAATGCCATTCCAACGTTTTTTTACAGAATCGGTTAATAGTGTAGGCATTGTGTGCTGAACATATTCAGGCATCGTACTAAAATCTACTAAATATTTTTTTGCCCACTGCTGGTCATTCGCTTTTTCAGCAATTGTCTCGAATTCCCCATTGATTCGAATTATATCCCAAAAACCCACTTCTTTTACTACTTCACCAGCCACAAATTTCTGGTTGGAGTACATGTCTTCCCGTTTGTAATAGATCTCTTCTGGGAATTTTAAGTTAATATGAATATCTTGATGTTGAAACTCATAACTCCTAGCAATATTTCGCACTAAATCTTCTCTTATTCCTTCATTGAGCCACTGTCCGATGAAATTAATTTCTGTGGCCTTTGATTCACTCTTAACCACGCCCGATTCCTCATGAACCTGATTGCTGTTTGAGTTACATTGTACAAGAAAGAGTGTTGCTAATACTAGTAAGAATAGAGTAGCAAAAGAGGTCTTTTTTAACATTTTAAGATAAATAAAGTGACAAATTTATTTTATGTGCACGTTAAATCACGTTAAAGAATTCGATAGTTTTCTTGAGATCTTCGGCTTCTTCTTGCAGAGCTTTTGAGTTTAGGCTCATTTCATCGGCAGTAGAGGCATTTTGTTGAATGATAACATTTAAATCTTGAAGACCCACATTTATTTGGTTGGCTCCACTGTTTTGTTCTGAACTTGATGCTGCAATTTCGGCAACTAATACCGATGTTTTTTCAACTTCTGGGGCAAGTTGGCG
>JAYVSA010000185.1:0-9646 GCA_043775765.1 Breznakibacter sp.
CAAGAACATGTGTTTTTTCGAGCGTTAAGGTTGTTTGCGCAACAATATAAGGTTCAATTCCTAAACGATCACCAATAGAGTTTAACACGTTCCTATTTACAATCTTAGATCGAGTTTTTGTGAGAAATCCCTCATTCTGATCAGGATATCTATTAAATAGCTCAAGTGCTACAATAGCTCCTAAAACAGCATCTCCAAGATATTCAAGGCGTTCATTCGTATTAATGCCATTGCGCTGTTTTTCATTGGCTGATTTATGAACAAAGGCCTCCTGATAAATACCTATTTTTTTGGGAGTTGCTCCTGTAAGAGTTTCGATAAATGAAGAAAACCGTTTTCTCTTAGAAAACGGTTTTAATATATTTATTAACTTCTTAAACACTAACGATTAAAGAGCTCTAAATAATGCCGAAGCATTATGACCACCAAACCCAAATGTGTTTGTTAGTGCTACTCTAACTTTTCGCTTTTGTGCCACATTAAATGTGAGATTTAGGCGCGGATCAATTGCATCATCTAATTCAAAATGATTAATAGTAGGCGGAACTATTTGATGTTTTATTGCAAGAATACAGGCAATAGCTTCTATAGCTCCCGCTGCACCTAAAAGGTGACCTGTCATTGATTTCGTTGAGCTTATATTTAAGTTATACGCATGTTCGCCAAATACACTAATAATTGCTTTTGTCTCAGCAATGTCTCCTAATGGAGTAGATGTACCATGAACATTAATATAATCGACTTCTTCAATTTTAATGTTGTTATCACTTAATGCTGCTTTCATAACATTTATAGCACCAAGGCCTTCTGGATGAGGAGCTGTAATGTGATATGCATCTGCAGACATTCCAGAACCAACCATTTCGCAATATATTTTTGCACCACGTTTTTTTGCGTGCTCATATTCTTCAAGAATAATTCCTGCACCACCTTCACCCATTACAAAACCATCTCTACCCTTATCAAATGGACGAGATGCAGTCGTTGGGTCATCATTGCGCGTTGAAAGTGCTTGCAGAGCGTTAAAGCCTCCAATACCCGCTTCATTTATTGTTGCTTCAGAGCCACCTGCAATAAATACATCGGCTTTTCCTAAACGAATTAAATTATAAGCATCGGCTATTGCATTCGTTGATGAAGCACAAGCTGCAACAGTTCCAAAATTAGGACCTCTAAAACCATATTTTATAGAAATATGTCCTGCAGCAATATCTGCAATCATTTTAGGGATAAAGAAAGGATTATAACGAGGAATCCCACCGCCCTTAACGTAAGAAGTTACCTCCTCAAGAAATGTGTTTAATCCTCCAATACCTGCACCCCAAACAACACCAACTCGATCTTTATCTAATACTTCAAGATCAAAAGCAGCATCATTAACAGCTTGCTCAGCAGCGATAACCGCAAACTGAGCAAACATGTCTAATTTTTTCGCTTCTTTCTTATCGAAATAAGCCAATGGATCGAAGTCTTTCACTTCGCAAGCAAATTTGGTCTTAAAATTTGTGGGGTCAAAACGAGTAATTGTGGCGGCACCACTAACCCCATTAACTAGGTTTATCCAAAATTCATCAATGGTTTTTCCAAGTGGTGTGATAGCTCCAAGGCCTGTAACCACTACTCTTTTTAACTCCATAATTGTCTTAAGATCTAAATTTAACTTTTAATTACTTCGCGTTAGCCTCGATGTAAGTGATAGCAGCACCTACAGTGCTAATACCTTCAGCTTGATCATCTGGAATTGCGATGTTAAATTCTTTTTCAAATTCCATGATTAGTTCCACAGTATCCAAAGAATCTGCACCTAAATCATTTGTGAAGCTTGCCTCGTTAGTAACTTCAGATTCTTCAACGTTTAATTTTTCTACGATAATTGCTTTTACCCTTGATGCAATTTCTGCCATAGCTTTAAGCTTTAAGTTAATAATTCAACTTTAGTGATTAAAATAACGGCACAAAGGTATAAGAATTCTTGTTTATTTTTCAAATACATGCAAAATAAAATTTCATTCATCAACCATTTTGCCTAATTTTGACCCAGTAAAACTTTTTAACACTACCATTTAAATGTCTGACATTAAACGCATTGCCATATTTGCATCTGGCTCAGGAAGTAACGCTGAAAATATTGTTAATTTTTTCAAAGCGGCCCCAGAAATCGAAATAGTAAGCATTTTAACTAACAAAAAAGATGCATTTGTTGTTGAGCGAGCAAAAAAACTCAACATTCCCTGTATAATCTTCAACAGAGATGATTTTTACAAGACAGAAAATATTGTAGCGAAATTAAAAAACATGAAATGTGATTTAATTATTCTAGCAGGTTTTTTATGGCTTGTACCGCCTTCTTTCGTTAGTCAATTCCCCAACAAAATAATAAATATTCACCCGGCACTTCTTCCAAAGTATGGTGGTAAAGGAATGTATGGAGAGAATGTACACAAAGCTGTTGTGGAGAATAACGAAAAATTCAGTGGCATTACCATTCATTTTGTCAATGAACAATACGACCAAGGGGACATTATTTTTCAGGCAACCTGCGACGTTTTACCAACGGATAGTGCCGATGATGTAGCAAATAAAGTGCACGCACTTGAGTACAAACACTTTCCGAAGGTGATAAACGACATCATCGAATTACTCTAACTACTTTTGCAACTAAATTAGTTTATAGCAATACTGTTTAAAATTAATTTAGTTGCTCCAATTTTTGAAGAGACGTAAGACCTCGATTCATCTGAAGCTGTTTTATAAGTATCAGGATTATTAAGTAGTTTTGAAAATAAAGCTTCGGCATCTGCATACGAGTTTACCGAAAATGCAGCCTTTAAACGGATTAAATCTTTAGCTTCTTTAAATTTATGATACCTCGGACCAAATACAATTGGAAGTCCAAACGTAGCGGCCTCCAAAGTGTTATGAATTCCTTTTCCAAAACCGCCACCAATATATGCTATAGTGCCGTATTGATATAAAGAAGAGAGTAAACCTACCGTGTCGACCAGAAGTACCTGAGCCTGCTTCCAATCTAAAATATTTTGCTCAGAATATAAAACATACTGGTCAATCAATAACTCCTTAATAAGTCGGAGGTGATCATCGTCAATCTCGTGAGGTGCAATTATCAGTTTAATAGACGGATTAGCTTTAATAAATTCAACTATAATTTTCTCATCAGGATACCAAGAACTACCCGCAATTAGAACTTTATTTTCCCCAATAAACTTATCTATATTTGGGATACTTTTTGCCGAATTTGCAATTTCAAAAACTCTATCAAATCGAGTATCTCCCGCCACACAACATTGAATAATACCAATTGAATTTAACAATTTCACAGAATCTTCATCTTGGCAAAAAAAGTAGGTCACCTTTTTTAATATTTCCCGAAACCAACCACCATGCGATTTAAAAAAGATTTGGTCTTTCCGAAAAATAGCAGATGCCAGATATAGTGGGATTTGTGATTTATATAATTGCGCGATAAAATGGTACCAAAACTCATATTTAATAAAAATTGCCATTTTAGGCTCAAGTGAGGCAATTAAAAGTTCTGCATTCTTACAAGTATCGGCAGGAAGGTACAGAATAACATCTGCAAGACCATAGGTTTTCCTTATTTCATATCCCGACGGAGAGAAAAATGTAAGTACTATTTTTTCATCAGGATTTCGGGCTTTTATTTGCTCAATTAATGGCCTACCTTGCTCAAATTCACCTAAAGAAGCACAGTGAATCCAAATGGCACCTTTCGGTAACGAACCGTGACGCAGGAGCTCAATTGATTTAAGTCGACCTAAATATAATTGACTCGCTTTTAAATTAAAGGGAGACAATAAACGTAAAATCAACGAAAAGAGTGCAATACCAATATTGTAAAAAAACTTCATAGTAACTTTGTTTTCAGTAAAAGTACATCTTTAGCTCTAATTTAACAAAATGAAGTTCTAAGATCAACCTAAAAAAATAAAGAATGGATAAAAATTCAATTAACCATTTATAAATTTATCTTTTTCGAGTGCCCAAAAACCTGAAAGCATGGATGAATATAGTAGACTACTAGAGAAAACAGAATGCTTCATCGACCCCCAAATAGTAAAACACATCAAACAAGATATTCCATAACAGACTAGGAATCAATAAAATAATTATCTATTTTTATAAATAAATTAATGCGAACACTTTGGAAATAAAATACGTATAACCAAAAGTTTCATCTTCGTATTTTTTATAACATTATCTGCCACAATGCTATGTGTTTTATAATTCGCATGACTGAGTGGTAATAAAAACAGAGATTATGAATAAAGAGAGAAATATTATATTCCAAAGTTGGCTATACCTCGTATTTATTGCACTTCTAGTGCCTACCAAGGCAAATGAAATAGCAGAACCCGTTGTACTAAATAAAAAGAACGTAGATTTAAATACCCTTTGCAATAATTTTTCAAAATCAGAGTTTCACGATCCCGAAATTCTCTTTTCAATATCAAGCGTATTGCTAAAAGACGGGAACGAGATGAATGAAAAATTTAAAGCTTATGGCTATTTTGCACTTGCAGAAGGTCAATATTACAGTCAGAATTTTAAAATTGCCTTAAATTCATACAACACGGCGCTACCCCTTTTTATGTCAATCAAAGATTCCCTTAAAATTGCCGTGACATATAATACGATAGGGATTATAAATTTTATTTTAGGGAATGATGATAGGGCGTGCGAAGCCTATCTAAATGGATTTAAAATTTATAGCGATCTTCACAATAAATTAGGGATGGCTCAGATGTATCACAATCTGGCATTAATATATTGGCGAGCATGCAACTACACGAAATCGGACTATTATGGATTAAAGGCGATGGAAATATATAAAGCCATTGGCGAGAAAAAAAACTTAGCAGATTTATATAATAATTATGCTGTAAGTTTGGTTAAAAGAGAGGATTATAAAAATGGATTAATTTATTATAATAGGGCTACCGAGATATTTCAGGAATTAGCCGATGAAAGAGGATTGTCATCCGTGATTTTCAATATTGGAAATCTTTATGAGTATCAACAGAAATTTGATAGTGCAAATGTATATTATACAAAAGCTCACAAAGTTTTCTCCGCAAACAAAGACACCATCAATTTAATCAATAGCTACCAGAAACTGGCGGTGTACGACCGCTATCTGAAACATTATGATTTGGCAATTTCAAAATTATTGGAATCCGAGAAATTGAATCAGAAGATCGGCGACATGCAGTTTACTGCAATAATCAACAAGAGTTTATCTGCTGATTTTGAAATGATTGGCAATTTTAAAGAAGCTCTTCGACACAACAAAATATACCAACAGTATAAAGATTCAATTTCAAAAGAGGAAGCATCGACAAAAATTGCAGAAATAGAGTCGAAATTTTTAGTAGAACAGACAAAAAAAGAGTTAGAGATTTCGGAACAAAATAGTACGGCTAAAAATTTTATAATAATTTTTATTGTTGTCTTTTTTATATTGTCGGCCGTTGCATTCTTTTATTATTGGAATAACTATAAGATAAAAGAAGAAAAACGCGTGCTGATGCTAGAACACAAAGTTCTCAGAACACAAATGGATCCGCACTTCATCTTCAATGCCATGTCTGCTCTCCAATGCTATATCATGGATGATAAACCAGAGGAAGCAATACGATTTTTGAGTGATTTTTCTGCATTACTGAGGTTAGTGCTCCAATACAGCAAAACAGAAGTTATTCCTATTGCCAAAGAGAAGAAAATATTAGACTACTACCTCTCGTTGCAAAACAAGCGGTTTGATGATAAAATTAGATTCGAGATTTCAATAGATCAACAACTATTGGATGAAAACGTAATGATTCCACCAATGTTAGCTCAACCCTTCATTGAAAATTCTCTTGAACATGGTGGACTCGACCTGATAGAAAATGCAATGATACTTGTTAATTTAAAAAAAGTAAACAACTGTATAAAACTTTCGATTGAAGACAATGGTATTGGCATTGAGAAATCGCTTCTAAGAGTGAGGGAGTCGGCACATAAATCATTAGCAATAGCAATTACTCACGAAAGATTAAAGTTACTAAATAGCAATCAGAAAGAAAAAGTAGACCTATTGATTACAGATTTGTCGCGCACGGGTTCGAGAGGAACACGAGTAGAGTTTATGATACCTATTACGTAATCGACACATCAGAAAAAAGAAAGATTTCTTTTGGATTTGCTTCAGTTCAAAAAAACAAACCCTTGAAAATCTATACAAGATATTCCTACTTTAAAATTAATATCTATTCCACGCTTGTTATGAGATTTCTTTTATTTAATTTAAAAGTGCTATTGTTCTTACCAATTATACTTCTCGCTCAAAGAAATAGTGACTCAATAAAAGACTACAAAACAAAGAACATAGATGAACTTATATGCAAAATAAGAAAACAAGCTGAGTTGCCTACTATTGAATTTAAGGAGTATGGTTTCTTGCTTAAAAAATTGAATTCAGCCAATACCCAACAAATTAATAACTATAGCAATTTTGCCATTGCCCAAGGGGAATACATACGGCAGAATTATGATAAAGCACAACTTTATTTTGACTCAACCTTAATAGAAATTTCCAAATATAATGACACACTCTTGTTACGAACAACATTAAATCAGCTTGGAAACATAAATTACATTTTGAGGAATGATAAAGAAGCCTTTGACTATTACCAACAAGCATTTATAATATCCTCACAATCTGGCAATAAGCGATGGATTGCTAATATCTACAATAATTTAGGCTTAGTGAGTCATCATCAAAAAGACTATAAACAGGCTGAATTCTACTATTCTAATGCAATATCCATTTACGAACAACTAGATGACAGTAAGTCGATAGCTGACGTAAATTTCAATAGGGCTATGAGCAACTCTTATGCTAAGAATAATGAGCTTGCAGAAAAATATGCTCAGCTGAGCTTGGAGACATATAGGAGCCTAATGGATACAGAAGGAATTGCTAATTCAACCTATTTTTTAGGCCAAATAAATGAAGACCGCAAGAATTATAGCATTGCGGACTAATTCTACAATCAAAGTTTTGACATGTTTAAAACACTCCACGACAGCGTTAACCTAATGCCCTGTTTGATGAAGCTCAGCTACAGTTCCATTAGAAAAGGAGACTACAAAACTGCTGGAGCAAATATCGAATTGTTCAAGACAATTAATAACAGAATTAAAGATATTGAAGGGACTAAAGAGATTCTTAAACTCCAATATATTTTATTTAAAAACACGGGAGACAGCAAACGAGCGTTAGAAAATCTAGAGCAACTAGACATTATAAAAGATACCATTACCGAACGATCGGATGCACAGAAATTAGCCCAATTAAGAGTGCAATTCGCACAAGAGATTCAGGAACGAGAGTTAATTCAATTAAAACAGAGTTCACAGGCTAAGAATATCATTATTGTATTAGTCATTGTTGCGTTTATACTTACCACCTCATCAATCTTAATTAACTGGAAACGTTATAAGGTAAAAGAAGAAAAAAGACTTCTTTTGCTTGAGCACAAGGTATTACGAACACAGATGAATCCACATTTTATATTCAACGCAATGTCGACCCTGCAATGCTATATAATGGATGAAAAACCGGAAGAAGCGATAGCATTTTTGAGTGATTTTTCATCACTACTAAGATTGGTGCTCCAGTATAGTAAAACGGAAGTTATTCCAATTTCCAAGGAGAAGAAAATATTAGATTGTTATATGTCATTGCAAAACAAGCGCTTTGACAATAAAATAAAATTTGAATTAATAATTGACCAACCATTATTCGACAACAATGTAATGATTCCACCCATGTTAGCCCAACCATTTGTTGAAAATTCACTCGAACATGGAGGACTTGACCAAATAGAAAATGCTACGATTATTGTAAGACTTCATCAAGGCCGTAATTGCATTAAACTTTCTATAGAAGATAATGGAATAGGAATAGAAGAATCACTTAAAAACACAAAAGAGAACGACCATAAATCGATGGCAATGTCAATTACCAACGAAAGACTGAAATTGCTCAGCAAGAATCAGAAAGAAAAAGTTCATTTACAGATTACCGATCTTTCAAATATGGGCTTAAGAGGAACAAAGGTAGAATTTATGATACCCATATAACATTATAAACTATAAAGAAAGCAAGGCATTTTTACTTTCCGATTCAGCAAAATATTCCGTTTCAAAGGCAACAATAAGCTTTTTCATATCTTTCGTTAATCGATGAAGCGCTTTTCTAATTATTGATTTCGGAATATGCTTGTAATAGGCATAGGCAAATGCACCTGCAATTGATGCAATTGTATTGCTCGGTCCACCCATTGAAACAGCAATTCTGATAGCCGACTCATAATCTGTAGAATCTAAGAACGCTCTAAATGCAGCAGGAACTGGGCTTTGCGATGGCTGAAGTTGCTCAACCTCAACTTGAAACGCATGAATCGGTTTATCTAAATCGTATCCAAATTCATTGGTTATATATTTTCGAACATCTTCTTTTGAATGACCTGATTTTAACAGAAAGATACCTGCGGCAGTAGCCTTTGAAGCCTTTATTTTAGGCTCATAATTATGTGTAACGATTGTCGATTTCTCGGCTTCGTGCATTGCCTCCTCGAGTGTTTTTGCGGAAAATCCAATAGGGCTAATACGACGCGCAGCACCATTGCTTTGACTTAAATAGATAATTTCTTTTTCTGAAAGAGCCCACTCGAGATAAGCAGGATTATAACCAGCCATTGGAAATTTTTGAGTCCACTCTTTTAGAGCTTGTCCATAACCTTTTTTGTTTAAAATAGCATCGGCTGTGGCTAGAGACAAAATGGTATCATCCGTAAAAGCAGATGTAGGATTAAACAACTGTATATCAGTTGTTAGTTGATTATTCTCAATATAGGCAGACCCGATAATGTCACCGATTATTGCTCCTTTCATATAGTATGGTTTTATGGCTGATACGGTGCAAATGTAATCTAGATTTCGTTCAAATGTTAAAATATCTTTAACAACTTGATTAATCAATAGATTTCAGTGACGAACGGAGATATTTATGTGTTGTACAGCATATTTTAGAGCTAAATTTCAAGAAAAACCAACGTGATTGGCATAAAGAAGCACCAATAAAGAAGTTAATTTATAGCTATTGCAAGGTAATTTTGCCCAGAAAACAGAGAATAAATATTGAACACTGAAATATGCCAAAAAAGTAATGTTAAAATTCATTAACTGTGGAATAAACATTTAACTTAGAAATCTGTTAAGAGTTGTATTGATAAATTTATCCAATTGCATAACAATATGAGAAAAGGCATCGCAGGTAGAAGTGTTTTTTATTTATTTAGAATAAGTATTGTTTTTACTATTTTCTTTTCACTTAGCACAAATGTTTTCAGCGAAAATGAAGAGCATCATAATGCTGATTTAAACAGAAAAATGGGAGAACTCCTATTTAATGGGTTGGTGAATGTTGACGAAGGAGCTGATGCCTGTTCAAAGTGCCATTTTAACGCCGTACAAGATACCCTAAACTGGAATCCATCATTATCTGACATTGCGTTAAAAATAAAAATTATTGGTGTAAACGGGTTGAAAGCAACAC